>NZ_JAPWGV010000006.1:0-205599 GCF_027213915.1 Sulfitobacter sp. G21635-S1 | reverse complement strand
GCGAACATCCGGGATGGCAGAGGCAAAATCCGCCGCGCCCCGCAGGGGTTTCGCCAAAATTGCCCATTTCTGCGTTAAGAGAGCTTGAAATAGCTGGCTATTCCTGCGCTCTCTTGCCTGGAACTGAGCAATTTTGGACTGAAACGGGTGGGCGACAATGAATGTCAACACGACCTAGCCCGCAGGGTGCAGGATAATATCCAGCGCCTTGACCCCGTGGATGTGGTTCGACCGCAGAATGTCAAACCGGCCGCTGGCCTCGATCCGCGACACCCGGGTCGCCAGTTCCTCGATCAGCACCCGCACCTGAAGCTGCGCCACGAAATTGCCCAGGCAAAAATGCGGCCCTCCCTTGCCAAAGGCCATATGCGGATTTTTCCCGCGGCCGATGTCGAAGATTTCGGGTGCTTCGAACCGTGTTTCGTCGCGATTTCCCGAGGCATAATACATCGCCACCTTGTCACCTTTGGCGATGGGCACGCCGTTCAACGTGGTGTCCTGCGTCGCGATCCGGCGCACGAAATGCACTGGGGTGGCCCAACGCAGGATCTCATCCGTGGCGGTCTGGCTTTTGATCCCACCCTGGCGGAAACGGTCCCATTCGCGCGGGTGATCGGCCAATGCGCGCAGACCATGTGACATGGTGTGACGGGTTGTTTCGTTGCCAGCCACCACCAGCATCAGGAAATAATTCAGGAATTCGTCCTCGGTCAGCGGCCGCCCGTCGACCTGTGCCTGCACCAGCATGGTGATCACATCGTCACGCGGGTTGGCGCGCCGGTCCGCCGCCAGTTCGCGGCCCATCTCAAAGGCCTGCAAGGCGGCGGGATGGCCAAAGGGCATCATCCGGCGTTCGGCCTCGGAATAGGCGTCAAAGATGGGATCGACAAAATCGGGATCGTCCGACCCGATCAGCATATCGGACCAGCGGATCAGATCTTCGGTCCGCTCCACCGGTATGCCCAGCAACGCACAAAGCGTGATGATCGGCACCTGTTTGGTCAGCGTCGACACAGCCTCAAACGATCCTGCGCCCACCAGATTGTCCAGCAACGCGGCAATCCTTGCGCGCACGTCCTCTTCCAGCCCCCCCGCGCCACGTCGGGAAAAGCCCGGCATGGTCAGCATACGCATCTTGCCATGTTGCGGCGGGTCCATTTCCAACAGCGTGCGCCGCTTGTCGTTCTGGGCATCGTCGAAATCGTCCAGCGAAATCACCCCGTTGCGCGACGAAAACAGCGCCGTATCGCGCGAGATGGCAGCGATGTCGTCAAACCGCGACACCGCCCAGAATCCCCGGTGCCCGTCGCTGCGCGCGTTCCAGGCAATCGGGGCCTCGGCGCGCAAGCGGGCGAATTCGACATGCGGCGGGCCGCCTTGCCACATGCCGGCATCCGACAGGTCAATCCGGGTTTCGGGAGCGTTCAGCGTTGTGGTCATGTGGGTTCCTCCAGGTGATGCGCCAGAAATCCCATGATCCAGCGCGCCGCGCGCGCGGTGTCGCGGGGGCGGTCCAATGTGGCCAGCGCCGCCTCGGTCGCGGCATCTCCGATGCGGTGACGCTCAAATTCATAGACCAGCGCGGCAAAGGCCGGGTCCATCTCGGGATGGGCTTGAAAGGTCAGCGTTCGCGTGCCGATCCGGGTCACGCCGTAGGGGCAGAATGCCGACCCGGCCAGCACAAGCGTGTCAGGCGCAGGCTGCGTCACCTGATCATGGTGCAGCGCGATCAGGTCAAATCCCTCCCCCGCGGCCTCAGGCGTCAGCCAGTCGGGGGCGGCACTGACCGGGTAGGACTGCACGCCCACACCCCAGTCGGAACATTCCTCAACCCTGCCCCCCAGCATCCGGTGCAGATGCTGGTGGCCATAGCAGATACCGATCACCGGCTGGCGGTCGATCAGCGGGGCCAGAAAGGCACTCAGCGCCTGCTGCCATGGCGCATCATCCGCCGCACTGGCCGGGCTGCCGGTCAGGAGCCAGGCGTCGCAGACATCTGCACTGTCCGGCAATTCACCCTCTGACGCCAACCAGGATTGCACGTCAAAGGCAACACCGGCCTGGGCCAGCAGCGGCGGAAACCAGTCGGCGAACCGGCCGTATTCGGCCCATTCAGGGCGATTGGTGCCACATTCCAGAATTCCGATCTTCATGCCCTATCCCAACTCGAAGAAACGCCGACGTTCGTCGATCAGCGTCTTGCCCTCGAACTGGCGCAGCTGATGGGAACGTGTCGCCGTAAAGGTTTCGACAAATCGCGGCGACAGCCAGTCCCTGGCAAGGGACGATCCTTCAAGCGCCGCAATCGCCGCCGCCATACCGTCAGGCAGCGGTGGACCTTTCGCCGCGCCCGGCACATAGCCGTTGCCAATTGTCGCCCCGGTCGGCTCAAGCTGCTCTTCGATCCCGGCCAGCCCTGCCGCCAGCGTCGCGGCCAGCACCAGATGTGGGTTTGCATCGGAACAGGGCAGACGGTTTTCCACCCGCAGCGATCCCGCGCCATGGCCCACCACGCGAAAGGCCGTGGTTCGGTTTTCGACACCCCAGCTGAAGGCGGGCGGCGCAAAGGTCCCTTCGGCAAAGCGCCGCCATGCATTCACCGTCGGGGCAAAGACCAGCATCAGCGCGGGCAGATAGGCCTGCATCCCACCGATGAAATGGCGGAACCTCTGGCTCATCCGGTCCGGTGCATCGCCGTCCCAGAACAGCGGCCTGCCCTCCCGGTCCGTCAGCGACACATGCAGATGGCTGGACTGGCTGTCCACCTGTTCCGACCAGCGCGGCATGAAGCACACGGTCTGGCCACGTTGCATCGCCAGCACGCGTAGGAAATTCTTCAACAACACCGCCTGATCCGCCGCCTCCATGGCGGTGGTCGCGGCAATGCAGGCCTCCATGAAACCGCCGCCGATTTCTTCGTGCATCTTGCCGAGCCCGATGCCCAGGGGGCCACACATATCGGCGACCGCCGCATAAAAATCGGCCTGCGCCGCCTGATAGATGATCAGATCATGGCTCGGGTGCGCCGTGGCCGTGGTCAGCCCGTCATACCCCTTGGCCGCCAGACTTGCCGGGGTTTCGTCAAACAGCGTGAACTCCAGCTCCACACCAACCTTGGCACAGATCCCCGCCGCCTCGGCCCGCGCCAGCACCCGCCGCAGCAGCGAGCGCGGGCAAAAGGCCGCGGCTTCCCCGGTGAATTCGGCAAGGTAGAGCGGGCTGTCTTCCTCCCGTTCGAAGGGGATATGCCGCAAACTGTCCTGATCCACCGCCAGGACATCGTCGTGAAAATCGGCGCTGTCATCGGTGACACCGGGCATGTCCAAAATCTCGTCAGTCGGGTCCAGCGCCAGCTGGACCGGCGACATGCCCGGCCCGACGTCAAACAACCCCGCCACATCCGCACCCCGCACCTTCTGACCCCGAAGCAAACCATTCGTATCGACGATGGCGATGGTTGCAAAACGGCTGTGCGTTTCACTCATTGGAACATTCCCTGTGTCTCTGGCCCGTTGACCGGGCGCGTCATCTGGCCTTGACGATAAGGCCTGCCGTCGATCATGCTTGATCTATTCAGTCATAAAATTGATAGTTTAGATCAGAATGACGCCAGACCCCACAGAACCGCAGCGCGTCCCGCGCATTCAGGCCAAGATTCTGCGCGGTATCCTGAATGGTGCCCCATTGCCCGAATCGACTGTCGAGGCCCTGCTCGGGGCCGAAGGGATACGCCCGGGGGACCTGGACCATGTGGATGCCACATTGCCCTTTGCCGCCTATCTGCGCCTGTTCGACAATATTGACCAGGCAATCGGGCGCGACACCTTCGGGCTGGACCTGTCATCGCGCATGGGGCCGGAACTGGTGGGTCCGGCGGGATATATCTTTGTCGCCTCTTCCGATCTCACCCAGGCCGTGCGCGCACTGGCCTCCAGCGTGTTCACCATTCAGGATGCCACCACTTTCGAGGTTCAGACCGGCCCCGCGCCGCATGTCCGTTATCGCATCACCGACAACGACCTGACGCCACGCAGGCAGGACGTTGAATTTTCACTGGGCTATGTCGACCGGCTGATCCGGCTGCTGCTGGGGCCGCGCTATGCCCCTGCCGAGGTCTGGTTCGAACATGCACGCCCCGCGCGGCTGGGACGGCACGAGGCGGTGTTCGGGTGCCCCGTTTTCTTCGATCAGGAGGTCAACGCATTGTGGTTCCGGCCCGAAGACATGGACCGCCGTACGGCCCAGGCCGACCCGAACCTCGTCGCCCTCATGCAGCATTACATTCAGCTTCTGGATCAACGCAGCCACGCCATCACGACATTCACCGAAGACGTGCGCCAGACCCTCTCCGCCCTTTCCGAAGGCCCTGAACCCGGTCTGGACAGGGTCACGGCCCGGCTCGGGATCAGCGCCTCGACCCTGGGACGGCGGTTGCGGGCGGAGGGCACGACATTCCGTGAACTGGCACGGCGGCATCGCATCGACCGCGCGGCGCGGATGTTGCTGGAAACCCGGCTGAGCATCCTCGAAGTGGCGGAGCGTGCTGGATATGTTGAAACCGCCAGCTTCACCCGCGCCTTCCAAGCGGTGATGGGACAAAGCCCGCGCGCCTATCGTGCTGCCGCCATCGGCGGGCCATTGCGTTAGGCTCGGCAGGCGCGGTTGCTTTCATATTGGCTCAGTGAAAGCCCTGGTCGCACCCCGGTCCAGATCGGAAATACCCGGCCGCCGGGTTCACTGTGCAAACCACACCCTGCAGATAAGGTGCAACGACCCGCGCCCATCGCCTCACTTTTGCGGGGCATTCGAATCTACCCGAAATTCGCAAATATACCTGCCATCGCTGCCCTCAGCGGATAGCGACTGCACTCTGCGCTCCCTAGGCTTCTCTCGAAAGCCCTATTGGACAGCTCCCCGGAAAGCAGAGAATGAACACAGCAGCCACCCCCTTTCCCGATACCACCCTGCCACCCGCCAGGCTTCTGATCGGCGGCGAATGGGTCGAGGCAGCTTCGGGCCGGACGATCCCCGTGATCAATCCGGCAACAGAGCAGACTTTCGCCCATATCGCGGCAGGCAATGCCGAAGATGTGGACCGCGCAGTGAAAGACGCACATCGCTGTTTCGAAAGCGCCGCCTGGCAAAAGATGCGCCCGCTGGACAGAGGCCGGCTGCTGGAACGGCTGGCCCTTCTCGTCGAGGAGGAAGCCGACGCGCTGGCCACCCTTGAAAGCTGGGACAACGGCAAACCCTACGCGGTGTCGCGCCATATCGACCTTGCCTTTAGCATGGATGCGCTGCGCTATTATGCGGGCTGGTCGTCAAAGATGGCGGGAGAATACATCACGCTGTCGCCCTTCATCAACGACGGTGGCACATACCGCGCCTATACCGAACGCAGGCCCGTGGGTGTGGTGGCCGGGATCACGCCGTGGAATTTCCCGCTGGGCCAGGCGATCCAGAAAATCGCCCCCGCCATCGCCTTTGGCTGCACCATCGTGCTGAAACCTTCGGAGGAAACCTCGCTTACCACGCTGCGGCTGGGCGAGTTGATCCAGAAGGCCGGATTCCCCCCCGGCGCGGTCAACATCGTGACGGGCTATGGCGACCCGGTCGGCACCTCGCTGGTGGATCATCCGCTGGTGCGCAAGGTCGCCTTTACCGGATCGACCCTGACGGGACAGCGCATCCTGCAAGCCGCCGCGCCTCAGATGAAGCGGGTGACGCTGGAACTGGGCGGCAAATCCCCGACCGTCGTGCTGGCCGATGCCGACATGGACCAGGCGATCCCCGGTGCCGCCATGGCGATCTTCGCGAACTCCGGCCAGGTCTGCACCGCCGGTTCGCGCCTTTATGTGGAGGCCCCGGTCTATGACCGCGTGGTCGAAGGCATCGCCGAATTCGCGGCAAACCTGCCCATCGGACATGCCTTTGAACAGAATGTCGCGCTCGGGCCGCTGGTCTCGGCGCGGCAGTTGGAAAAGGTCAGCGAGATGGTCCAGGGCGGCATTGACGGCGGGGCCGAGGTTGTGACCGGCGGGCGCAGGACGGGCACGCAGGGTTATTTCTACGAACCGACCCTTCTGCAGAATGTGGCCCGCGATGCCAAAGTCATGCGCGAAGAGATCTTTGGCCCCGTGGTGATCGCCAATCGGCTCGACGCCATCTCCGACCTGAAGGCAGCGGCGAATGACACCGAATACGGGCTGGGCGCCAGCATCTGGACCCGCGACCTGAACAAGGCGCATGTGCTGGCCGGGCAAATCGACTCCGGCACGGTCTGGATCAACACACACAACGTCCTCGACACCGCCATGCCCTTTGGCGGGGTCAAGATGTCCGGCATCGGGCGCGAATTCGGCACCGAAGCCATCAACGCCTTTACCGAGCCGAAAGCGGTCTGCATGCGGCTCGACCCAACCGGGCTGGAATGACGACCCGGTCCGAAAAACAACAAAACCAACAGGAGAAGAAACGATGAAAATGAAACATGTCCCCCCGATTGCGGCGCTTTGCCTGGCGGCTTCGGCCGCGACGGTCGCGGCCCAGGAAACAATGGTCGGCTTCGTGTCGCCCATCGCCAGCCAGCCCGGTCAGGCGCTGGCCAGCGACATCATGGAAAAGATGGCAGGCGATCTTGGCTGGCAGTACAGAATGCTCGACGCCAACCTCTCGCCAAACCGGCAGGTGTCCCATGTCGACACGCTGGTGACCCTTGGCGCAAAGGCCATCGGATCCTGGTCGCTGGACCCGAACGCCGTTGCCGCCGCCTATACCCGTGCCAACGAACAGGGGGTGCCGGTGGTCGGTGTCAACTCAACAGGCCCGGGCGTGACCATGACGGTCTGGTGGGAAATCAGCCTGTGCCAGCAGGGCGGGACCTACGAACGTCAGGTCGCCTGGATCACGGAACGCCGCCCCGAAGCCAGGGTTGTGGTGATGGGCGGCCCGCCGGTGCCGTCGATCCAGCAGAACACCGCCTGTTTCGAAGCGGCCGCCAGGGCCGGGGGCCTCGATGTCGTGGCGCGGGTCGACAACACCAAGGATTCAACCGCCAGCGCCGCGACCATGGCCGCCGATCTGTTGGTGCGCCACCCGGACGCCAATGTGTTCTGGGCCTATAACGACGCCAGCGCATTAGGCATCTCCGCCTCTGCCCTTGCCAGCGGCAAGACGATCTATGCCGCGGACGGCTCTGACGGCGTCATGGTCTTTGGCATGAACGGCGACGACGAAGCCATCGCCGCCCTGCGCGAAGGCCGCCTGACCGGCAGCTGGGACCCGGACGTTTACGGCATGGCCGCCGCGATCATCCTGGGCTTCAAGCAGCTGCTCGACAATCCGGGCACCCAGCCCGACGACCTGATCGTCGCCTCGCAGTTCCTGACCTACGAGAACATCGGCGATTATGTCCCGACGCTGGAGCGCGGCTATACCGTCGACACCGTGCCGCTGATCAAATGAAAGCTGGCCCCACACCGCTGCACCTCCCCCCGGTGTGGGGCCATCCCTGCCCTGCAAGCATCCCCGGAACATCATGACCGAACATGACGCCACACTCAGCACTGACTACCTTGTCATCGGGGCCGGTTCCGCCGGCTGTGTCGTGGCGGCGCGCCTGTCCGAGGACGGTCATTCCAAGGTCACGCTGCTCGAAGCGGGCAAGCGCGACACGAATCCCTGGATTCACATCCCCATCGGCTATGGCAAGACCATCGTGAACCCGGACGTCAACTGGCGCTTCGAGACCGAGAAAGGGCCCGAGATCGCCGACCGGCCGATGTACTGGGCGCGCGGCCGCGTCCTGGGCGGATCGTCGTCGATCAACGGATTGCTCTACATCCGGGGCCAGGCCGCCGATTACGACCAGTGGCGGCAGATGGGAAACACCGGCTGGTCCTACGAAGACGTCCTGCCCTATTTCCGCAAGGCAGAGGATCAGGAGAACGGCGCCGACACCTATCACGGCAGCGGCGGCCCGCTCCGCGTGTCGAACCTGGTTGAACGCAACCCGCTCTGCGAAGCCTTCATCGCCAGCGGCGTCGCTGCAGGCATCCCGCGCAACGACGATTTCAACGGTGCCGGTCAGGAAGGCATCGGATATTACCAGCTGACCACCCGCAAGGCCCGGCGCTGTTCCGCCGCTGTGGCCTATCTGCGCCCGGCCCGCGCCCGCCCCAATCTGCGGGTGGAAACCGAAGCCGTGGTCGAACGCATTCTTTTCGACGGCAAACGCGCCGTCGGTTGCGAATTCCGCCGTGGCGGCAGGCTGATCCGCATCCGCGCCAGCCGCGAGGTGATCCTCTGTGCCGGTTCCATCAAATCCCCCCATCTGCTGCTTCTGTCAGGTGTCGGCCCTGCCGTACAACTGACTCAGAACGGCATTCCCGTGGTCCATGACCTGCCCGGCGTGGGGGAGAACCTGCAAGACCACTACGGCGCGATCCTGACCTACCGCAGCAAGCTGCCGCTTACGATCAACGACCTGATGACCAGCCGTTGGCAGCAGGTGAAGGCGGGTCTGCAATATGCGCTGATGCGGCGCGGGCCGCTGACCATATCTGCGGCCCAGGCCGGCGCCTTTGTCCGGTCTTCCCCCCATGTGGATGCGCCGGATATCCAGTTCCTGTTCCAGACCTTCAGCCACGACGAATATGACGAGGGGCTGCATAATTTCTCGGGCTTCGCCAATGTGGTCTGCCCGCTGCGCCCCGAAAGCCGGGGCAGGCTGTCGCTGCGGTCCTCCGACCCGAATACGGCCCCCCTGATGCAACCCAATTATCTCTCGGCCCGGACCGACCGGACACTGCTGGTCGAGGCGCTGAAGATCGCGCGCAAGGTGGCCCAACAACCCCAGATCGCCGCCCATATCACCGAAGAATACGCCCCCGGCAGACACACCGTGAGCGACGCCGAGCTGCTTGACTATGCCCGCCGCACCGGGCTGTCCATCGCCCATCAGGTCGGCACCTGCAAGATGGGCACCGATCCGATGGCAGTGGTGGACCCGACGCTGCAGGTGCGGGGCCTGGACGGTCTGCGCGTGGTCGACGCCTCGGTCATGCCCACGCTGATTTCCGGTAATACCAACGCCCCCACCATCATGATCGCCGAAAAGGGAGCGGATATGATCAAGGAAGACGCAGCATGAATGCACCATCGCCCGGACCCGTGGTGCTTGAGGCCCGCAACATCAGCAAATCCTTCCCCGGCGTGAAGGCGCTCGACAGCGTGGATCTGACCCTGCGCGCAGGCGAGGTCCACGCATTGACCGGCGAAAACGGTTCGGGCAAATCCACCCTCTCGCGGGTCGTCGCCGGATTGCTTCAGCCCGACGAAGGCCAATTGTTCATCGACGGAGAAGAGCTGGTTCTCTCCGATCCCGCCGACGCGATCCGGCGCGGCATCGTCATGATCAGTCAGGAACTGACCCTGGCCCCCACGCTGAGTGTTGCCGAAAACATCTTCATGGGCCGCCTCCCCCGAACCCGCCTCGGCGCCATCGACTGGCGCAGGCTCGAACATGACGCGATTGCAGCGCTGGACCGGCTGGGCGTCCATGTCTCGCCAAATGCGCGGGTGTCGGAACTGGGCCTGGAGCTGCAACAGGAAGTCGAAATCGCCCGCGCCCTTTCCGCGGACGCGCGGGTGCTGATCCTGGACGAGGCGACAAGCTCGCTGTCGGAATCCGCAACCCGCCGTCTGCTCGACCTGGTTGTGCAGGAACGCGACAAGGGCATGTCGGTGCTGATGATCACCCACCGCATGCCCGAGATCTACGCAGTATCCTCGGTTTCGACCGTGCTGCGCGACGGCAAGCTGATCTCGACCGTGCCGATCCCCGCCACGCCCGAGGACAAGCTGGTCGAGCTGATGGTCGGCCGCGAGATCGAGGATTACTACGCCAAGCGTCATATCGAAGCAGGCGAAACCGTGGTCGAGATCGAAAATCTCGCCTCAAACGATGCCGGGATTGCCCCGGTCTCGATCAACGTGAAACGGGGCGAAATCCTCGGCATTGCCGGGCTGGCCGGTTCAGGCAAGTCGGAATTCGCCCAGGCGCTCGGCGGGGCCGTCGGTGCGACGGGCCGGGTGACGGTCGCGGGCCGTGCCGTGGTGTTGGGCAATCCCGCCCGCGCGATTGCTGCCGGGATCGGCTATGTCCCCGACGACCGCAAGGGGGCCGCAATCCTGCCGGTGCGCAACATTTCCGAAAACTTCGCCCTGGCCTGGATGGACCGGCTGTCGCGCCGGGGCTTCGTTTCGCTGCGAAGGCAATCGCGCGACGTGAGCGCCGCAATCCGCGATTACGGCGTGGCAACATCCGGCCCCGATGTGCTGATCTCGACCCTGTCGGGCGGCAATCAGCAAAAGGTCGTGCTGGGCCGCACGTTTGAGCGCGCGCCAGAGGTGCTGGTGCTGAACGAACCCACCCGTGGCGTCGACGTGGGCGCAAAATCCGAGATCTACAGGATGCTTCAGGACGCCGCTGAAAACGGGGCTGCTGTCATTGTCGTCTCCTCCGAACTGCCTGAAATCCTGGGCATCGCCGACCGCATCGGCGTGTTCTTCGAAGGCCGCCTGGCAGCCGAATTCGATCGGGCCGAGTTCACCGAAGAGGTGATCGCCCATTGTGCCGTCACGGGCGACCGCCGCGCGCGCCCCCCAAAGCAGGAATGATCATGACAGACATCACCCAAACCCCGCCCCGCCATCGCAAACCGTCCGCCGCCGCAACCTTGCTGCAAAGCCGCTATGCCGGTGCATTGGTCAGCCTGATCGTGATCTCGATCTTCCTCTACCTCTACCAGCCGGTCTTTCTGACCTGGCCAAACCTGATGAACATCGTCAAATCGAACAGCGTTGCCTTCATCCTGGCCCTGGGCGCGACCTTCGTGGTGATCTCGGGCACGGTGGATCTGTCTTTCGGTTCCGCCACCACAGCGGCAGCAATGGTGTTCGGACTGCTGCTGATCAACGGCACCCCCCTGCCCCTTGCCATCTTCGGCGCGCTGCTGGCGGGCGGGCTTCTGGGCGCGTTCAACGGCTATCTTGTTTCCTACGCAAAGATCTCCTTCTTCGTGGTGACGCTTGGCACATTGTCCGTCTTTCAAAGCGGCGCGCTGATCATGAATGACGGCGGCAGCTACTCGGTCTTCTCGCAGCCGACCTTCAAGGCGCTGAACACCTTCGTGAACGGCAATCTCGGCCCGGTCCCCATCATCCTGATCTTTGACGCGGTCCTGTTCCTGATCGCGGGCGGCGTGCTGCGCTATACCTCCTTCGGGCGCGCGCTCTATGCCATCGGTGCCAACCCCGAGGCCGCGCGGCTCAACGGCATCAATGTGCGCCGCGTTTTGTTCACGGTCTTTGTCATCTCGGGCATGACCGCCGGGCTCGCCAGTGTGGTGCAAGTGGGGCGGCTGACCGTTGCCTCGCCCGAAGTCGACCTGAACCTGCTGCTGACCGTGCTCGCCGCCGTGCTGATCGGCGGCACCGCAATGACCGGCGGCGAAGGCGGTGTCCTAGGCACGCTGATCGGCATGCTGTTCCTCGGTGTGGTGCAGAACGGGCTCACGCTCACCGGCGTATCCTCCTTCTGCCAGGGCACGCTGAGCGGCGGAATCCTGATCTTCTCGGTCTGGCTGGGGGGTGTGCGCGGCATGCTGAGATCCCGCCGCCAGGCCAAACTCACATAACAATGAACCGGACATACCCGCCGGAGAAAGGACACCATGTCACGCCTAGAGAACGATTTCACCCGGCTTGATCCTGCCGCGACGGCCGCCACGGGCCGCACCCACGGATTGCACATCGGCGGCAAGACAGTGCCGACCACCAAAAGCTACGCGCTGATCGACCCCTCGTCGGGGTTGGAATTCGCCCGCGCCGCCGAAGCCGATGCCGCGCATGTCGATACGGCAGTTTCCGCCGCGACCGATGCGCTGCACGGCGCATGGAAGCGCATGCGCCCATACCAACGTGAACGCTGCCTGCTCAAACTCGCCGATCTGCTGGAAGCACATGAGCGCGAGATTTCCCAGATCGAGACATTATGCTCTGGCCGGTTGCTGGCAAACACCGCTGGCATGGATGTTCAATATTCCGCCCATGTGCTGCGTTACATGGCCGGCTGGACCACCAAGCTGGCAGGCCAGACCATGCAGCTTTCCGTCCCCTATATCCCGACAGGTGACCTGCAGGGCTTCACCTTTCGCGAACCCATCGGCGTGGTCGGGGCCATCGTGCCCTGGAACGTGGCTCTGGGCATTGCGATCTGGAAAATCGCCCCGGCCCTGGCCGCCGGCTGCACCATCGTGCTGAAACCGGCGCCACAGACGCCGCTCTCTGTCCTGCGCCTTGCCGAACTGGCACTGGAGGCCGGTATTCCCGAAGGTGTCATCAACATCGTCACCGGCAGCAGGCCCGAATTGGGTCAGATGCTGGTCGCCCATCCCGGTATCGCGATGATTTCATTCACCGGCTCGACCGAAGTGGGCCGCCGTATCGCGGTCGAGGCAGCGGGCCAGTTCAAGAAATACAGTCTTGAGCTGGGTGGAAAATCGCCGGTCATCGTGATGGAAGATGCCGATATTGACAGCGCGGGCGAAGCCGCCGCCTGGAGCATCTTCGCCAATCATGGCCAGAACTGCTGTGCCGGCGCGCGGCTTTATGTGCACAGATCAATCTATGATGCGGTGATCGAAAAGGTCGTTTCAGTGGCCGAAAGCATCACGCTTTCCGCGCCGCTCGAACCCGCAGCGATGATGGGGCCGCTGATCAGCACCGCCCACCGCCAGCGCGTGATGGGCTATGTGGAACAGGGCGTGGCGGATGGTGCAAAACTGGCAACCGGCGGCACCGCCCCCGACCACCAGGGCGCCTATATCCGCCCCACCGTGCTGACCGGTGTGACCCCCGGCATGTCTGCAGTCACCGACGAAATCTTTGGCCCGGTCCTGGTCGCCGCCCCCTTCGACACCGAGGATGAAGTGCTCGGGCTGGCCAACGACAGCCGCTTTGGTCTGGGTGCCAGCGTCTTTTCCCGCGACATCGCACGCATCAACCGGATGACACAGCGCCTGCAATCCGGATCGGTCTGGATCAACGTGCACAATGCGCTGGATGTCGCGCTGCCCTTCGGCGGCTGGAAGGAAAGCGGCGTCGGCAACGATTTGAGCGAAGCAGCCGTCCTGGCCCATACCAGGGTCAAGGCCTCGGTCCACTATCACCCCTGACAGTGCGCCGCGCGCGGGCAAACCGCCGCGGCGACACGCCGTTCCATGCCTTGAAGGCCCGCGCGAATGAGGCCGCATCGGCATAGCCCAGCGTCTCGGCCAGTGTTTCCAATGGAATGTTGGCCCGGCTTTCCAGCAGTTGACGCGCGCGCAGCATCCGCTGGTCCTGCAACAGGTCGCGAAAGCTGTGCCCCTGCTGCGCAAGCTGGCGGCGCAATGTGCGTTCCGGTTTGCCAAGTGCCGCCGCAATGGCGCGCAGGTGGATTGTCCCCTGGCCGAAACCTTCGGTGATCAGGCGGCGGGTCTGTTCCACCACATCCACCGGATCGCTGGCCTCTTCCCCCATCAGGTCCAGCAGATGACGCTCTACAATCGGTTGCAGCCGTTCGAAATCAAGCCGCGCGTTCATCAGCAGCGGCATGTCCAGCGACGATGTCGGAATGACAATGGCATTGTACTGCTGGTCACCCCGCACCGGCGCGCGGAAAATCTCGGCCAGCCGCGCCTCACGCCCTGCAATGTCATGTTCCAGCAGGATCTCGACCGGACGCCAGTTGGCGCTCACCGTCTGACGCATGGCCGAGACCAGCGCGCATAGCGTGAATTCCGTATCGTGATGCCGCGGCCACAGCGCGGGATCGCCGATGTTATAGCAGATCTCGGCCCGCTCTTCCGCGGGTTTGATCGACAGGTTGGTGTCGGTCTGCCAATGACGCTGAAACCGCATGAAAGCCTCCAGCATCATCCCCACGGTGCGCGCGGTTGTGACCAAGGTATAGAAAGGCCCCAGATCCGTCAGGCTGAAGGCGGAGCCGAGTTCTCCGCCGAGAGTCTGATTGCCAAGCGCGTCACCCACGCGATTTGTCAGGTCGATGTAACGAGGCAGCGGCACCCATTTGTAAGGCGACGCCAGCGTCGATGGGGAAATCCCGGCCTCGCGCAGCAACTTGGCCGTGTTCAAACCTTTTTGTTCAGCCGCCTCAATGAAGACCGACAGAAAGAAAGCGCGCACCTTGGGATTGGCGTTCGTCACTGAGGACATTCGCCCATTCGACTGGGTCATGGCCGAAATTGTAAATCCGGAGCCCGAAAATGCAATTCCTAAACGAATGTTTTGGGTCCAAAGTTTATATACCCCGGCCGCACTGCTCAGCCAACAGGCAAAGGGCCCCAGGCCGGTTCGATACCAATGTTTCATAGCTGCAGGAGCGGGCGACAGATAACCGCCCATAAAAGCGCCGCACAACCAACAGGAGATCGACGATGGCAGCAAAGGCCGCGTCTGAAAGCAACGGCTTTGAACTAGGCCTCCCTGCCCCGCGCACCGCGCCACGGCGGAGGTCTTCATGATCCAGCAGTTCCAGGAACTGATTGAGCCGGATGTCACCCTGCGCAGGCATCTTCGCGGCGCGGACCTGGCTGTTACCGATGCCACCGACATCCATCGCCACATGAGCCGGGTCATCGCACCGCATGCCTTCGACCTCACCGGCATCCGCTCCCGGTCCGTGGATTTCTGGCACCACGCCATCGATCTCGACGGCATTTCGCTGCACTATGTCGATTACCAATGCGATGCCGAAATGGCCAACGTCGTCATCGACCAGCCGGGCGCGGGCATCACGGTCAAGTTCCCGCTGGCAGAAACCACCCTGATCAGCACCGACCGCACCCGATACTGCCTGCGCCCCAACCAGTTCACCGTCCTGCCGCCGGGCCAGCCCTATCGCGCCATGATGCGCGGCGAATGCCGCCACCTGACCCTGGCCATCAACGGAGACTGGCTTGGCCGCTACCTCAACAGCCGCGACCTGCCGGTGCGGACCCAAAGCCTCAGCTTCGCGCTCCGGGCCTATGACGTCGGCACCGACGGCATGCTGCTCTCCGGCATCCTGGCGACCCTCATCGGCGGGCTGATGCGCAACGATCGCACCTTGCACAGTCCCGGCGTCGCCACGCATATGAAAGAGCTCATCACCTCCGCCGTTTTGGGCCTCTCCCCCGAATACCAGCGCGCGGGCCGTTGCGAGGCCGGGGCCGAACACGTTCCCGGCTATATCCTCCGGGCCGAGGCCTATATGTCCGACAATCTGGACGAAGCCATCTTGCTTGAGGATATCATCCGCCATTCCGGCACCACCCGGCGCACGCTGCATGCAGGCTTTCGCCGGCATCGCGGCACCACGCCGATGGCCCTGCTGAAGGTGATGCGCCTCAAGGCAGCCAAGGCAGCGCTCGAACAGGCGGCCGAGGACGCCCCCCTTGTGACCCGCGTCGCCATGACCTATGGCTTCCATCACCTCGGCCGCTTCAGCAACGAATTCAAGGCCGCCTTCGGGATCCTGCCCTCGCAGGTCAGGCGGAAGCCACCAACCCATTAACCCGGGTCACGGGCAAGGTCAGCCCCGCACCTCGGTCCGCTCCAGCAGTTCCAAGGCGGTGTGCACGAACAACCGCGTGCCCATGGCCAGCGCATCCTCGTCCACGTCGAATCTGGCGTCGTGATGTGGCGCGGTGATGCCCTTGGCGGAATTGCCCGCCCCCAGCAGCACAAAGCAGGACGGCGCCTGCTGCCCGAAAAACGAAAAATCCTCTCCCGGCATGATCGGGGGCAGTTCGCATACCGCATCGCGCCCAAACAGCCGCGCCGCGACCTCGTCCACAACACCCGCAGTCTCGGGGTCATTCAGCACCGTGTCATAGATCCGGGTGTATTCGTAATCGCAGGTCGCGCCATGCGCGGCGCAAACCCCTGCAGCAATCTCGCCGATCCGCCGCTCGATCAGGTCGCGCACCTGCGGCGAAAAGCTGTTGGTGCCGCCGGTCAGCACCGCGGTTGGCGGGATCACCCCCACCGAGATGCCGGAGTTGAACCCGGTGACACCCACAACCGCCGATTCCACCGGGTCGATCTCGCGCGCCACCAGATGCTGCAGGTTGCTCAGGATCTGTCCGCCGATGGCAATCGGGTCCACCGCCTCATGGGGCACGCCAATATGGCCCCCCTTGCCCTTCACCTCGATCCGGAAGATGTCGCAGGCCGCCATCACGCGTGTCGGGTTCACCATGACCGTGCCAATCTCGATGGGCGACCACAGGTGCAGCCCGATCACCCGGTCCACCCCCTCCATGGCACCGCCTTCGATCATGCCCCGCGCCCCGCCCGGCGGCGTTTCCTCCCCGTGCTGGAACAGGAAACGGATCTCCCCCTGCAGATCGTCACGCATCCCGGACAGGACCTGCGCCGCACCAAGCAGGATCGAAGTATGCCCGTCATGCCCGCAGGCATGCATGACCCCCTCGTTCTTAGAGGCAAATGGCAGCCCGGTTTCCTCCGCAATCGGCAAGGCGTCGAAATCGGCCCTGATGGCAATCACCGGTCCGGGCCGCTTGCCCCGAAGCCGTCCGACGACGCTGGTGCCGGAAGGATGGCTGACCTCGATCCCGTCGAGCCCTTCAAGGATCGAGGTGATGAACCTGGACGTCTCAAATTCCTCAAAGGACAATTCCGGGTTTGCATGCATGTGCCGCCGCCAGGCAACAACCTGATCCGCAACCCCGTCGATGATGCCATCGATATTACGATCCATTGCTTTGTCCTTTCTCGCAGCACAGCCGCCACGATTGGCAAGCTGGCTGTGGCCTTGTTTTCCGGCAACCTGTTTTTGCGTCGGGCGGTTTCCGCCGACGTTTCCCGAAACAGAATGCGGGCGGACCCGGTCGAGTGACATGGCAGTTTGGGTCAAAAAAATTGCATTTTCGGCCAACGGAAAACGGGCGGGAGTCCTCACGCACCGACAGGCGAAAGTCGCAGGATCAGATGTCGATTTTCACTTTATGGACCTCACCATGCTCGGGGTCCGCGACCTGCTGGCCCTTGTATGGGTCGGTCATCGCGTTGGGAACACCCCAGGAATACCAGCCCTCAGGGTTGCTTGAGATCCCCTTGAATTGGGCAGTACCGACTTCCGCAGTGACAAAACCTTCCGCGTGCTGGGCCATCGGTTCCGTCAGGCGACGTCCGTCACCGCCAAAGATCGCCGAGGCACCGGCGCCTTTCCCGACCCAGCTGCTGGCCTCGAATGCCTGAAAATCGGCATAGGTGCGTTCATCAACAACTGTGGTGGGCATGATCGTGACCGCGCCCGACACGGTTGCAAAATACTGCGCACCGGCCTGATTGACCGCGATGGAGGCCCAGCCAGGCTGGCAATCCGACAGTCAGCGAATTTTCAACATAGGTCGCAAGACGCTGGTCCTTCCATTCCTGGCTTTCATGGCCGAAAGGATAACCGGGCAGCCAAAGTTCAGGGAAGGCGATCAGAGTTAATCAGCCAGAGGAGTCCGGCTTCGCACATTTTGCGGCGCTCGCTGGATAAGTACTTCCAGCAGAAGAGTTTTCTCAGGCCGGCGAAAACTTTGCGACACTACCGTTTGAACGGCCCTAACCTTTGATCAGGTTTTTGAAAGTGGTCGGGTCTGATAAAATCCGGACAAACGCCGCACCTGTGGCAGTCAGCAATTAGGAAGATCCGATGGCAACGCTCGTTACTATTCCCGGCATCATGTCAGACGCACGCACCTGGGCACCCGTAGCTCAAGATCTGGAACAGCAAGTGGATGCGGTTCATGTCGCAGACACCACAAAGGACGCGACCCTGGAAGCGATGGCCACCCGCGCCCTGAACGACACAATAGGCGATCTGATCGTCATGGCCCATTCCATGGGGGGGCGCGTCGCGATGGAAATGGGCCGTCAGGCGCCCCAGCGGATCAAGGCCATGATCCTGTCGAGCACCAGTGCCGAAGGCCCCGGTGCGAACGAGCTTGAGCATCGTCAGACACGCATCGACGCGACCAATGCCGATATGACCAGCTATGCGGCGAACTGGGCGCCGAAGGTCCTGTCCAAGGAGAATGCGCAGAACGACGCTTTGGTCGCGCAGATCCGTCAGATGGTCGTGGATTGCGGCGCGGCGGTGCATGAGCGCCAGAACCTCGCACTGCTGCATCGCCCTGATGCGACGACCTATATCGGCGACTTTCCCTTTCCCGTGCTGCTGATCACCGGCGATCAGGACCACCTGTCGACCAAAGACGTTCACGACGCGGTCGCAGCAAAAATTCCTGATGCCACATCACTCGTTCTGGCGGGCGCCGGGCACCTGCTGCCGTTCGAACAGCCGCAGGCCCTGTCGGAAACGGTGCGCAACTGGCTGCAAGAAAAATCGGTGATTTGAACACAGGTCCATCACTGACCTTTGACAACAGGGCGGCACCCGGCACCGGGGTGCCGCCTTTTCTTTTGGTGCATGGGCTTCGCGTTAACCGAAACATCAGGACGCCGAATGCCGCGCTGGCGCATCATTTACGCCTGATCCGGGTCGATCTGCCCGGCCGTGGCCAACGCCCGATGCCAAAAGCGCCGGAGCGGTCACATCCCGAGATCGCCATCGCCGGCCTTCCCGGAGGCCATTCGGTCAATGTGGAATGCGCCGAGGCTTTTGACACGTAGGCCGCGGTGTTTCTTGGCGAGCGCGTTCGAAACACATAAAAGGACCGGCGCCGGATTCAGGCGCCGGTCGCTGTTCGATCGGTCACACCCGCAGTTCTTCAACCTTGTCAAAGATCGACGCGCGCGCCGGATCAAAACCGATGCGGATCAGATCACCATCCGCCACCGGCACCTGCCCATCGACACGGAAGCGCAGCGGCGTGCCGTCAAGCGAGGACCAGACCAGCGTTTCGGCCCCCATCGGCTCGACCAGTTCGGCGCGCACCTCGAATTGGACCGGCGCGATATCTGCCGCCTCACCCGTCACGATATGCTCTGGGCGGATGCCGAACCACACATCACCGCTGAGGCCGGGCCGGGTGAACTCATACCCCGACAAGGACACGTCATTGCCCGCAATTGTCACCTTGGGTGCCTGCGGATCTTCCAGCCTGGTGTCAAAGAAGTTCATCGACGGCGAGCCGATGAAATCCGCGACGTATTTATTGGCCGGCTTGTTGTAGATGACGCTCGGGGTATCGAGCTGCATGACAACGCCGCCCTTCATGATCGCGATGCGGTCGGCCAGGGTCATCGCCTCGACCTGATCATGCGTCACGTAGATCATGGTGTTTTCAAGGGTCTGGTGCAGACGCTTGATTTCCACCCGCAGATCGGCGCGCAGCTTGGCATCGAGGTTCGACAAGGGCTCGTCGAAGAGGAAGACATCGACGTCGCGCACGAGGGCCCGGCCGATGGCAACCCGCTGACGCTGGCCACCGGAGAGCGCGGCCGGCTTGCGCTTGAGCAGCGGTTCGATCTGGAGCACTTCGGCGGCACGGGCCACGCGACGCTTGATCTCCTCCTTGGGCATTTTCGCGTTCTTCAGACCGAAGGTCAGGTTCCCCTCGACCGTCATCTGAGGGTAAAGCGCGTAGGATTGGAACACCATGCCGATGCCGCGATCAGAGGGCTCGGCCCAGGTGACGTTGTTGCCGTTGATGTGGATCGAGCCTTCGGTCGGCTCCAGCAGGCCGGCGATGCAGTTCAGCAAGGTGGACTTGCCGCAGCCCGAGCTGCCCAGCAGCACGAGGAATTCGCCTTTCCCGATGTCGAGGTTCAGATCGCGCAGGACCGACACCGAGCCGAAGTCGAGCTTGAGGTTCTGGATCGAAACACTTGGCTGCATGACGTTATCCTTTCACGGCGCCGGCTGCGATGCCGCGCACGAAGAGCTTGCCAGAGAGAAAGTAGATGGTGAGCGGGACAACCCCGGACAGCATGGTCGCCGCCATGTTGACGTTGTATTCCTTCACCCCCGTGACCGAATTGACGATGTTGTTGAGCTGAACCGTCATCGGGTAGTTGTCAGGCCGGGTGAAGATGACCCCGAACAGGAAGTCGTTCCAGATCGCCGTGGTCTGCAAGATCACCGCCACCACGAAGATTGGCACTGCCATCGGCAGCATGATCTTGAAGTAGATCGTCCAGAACCGGGCGCCATCGACGCGGGCGGCCTTGAACAATTCTTCGGGCACCGAAGAGAAATAATTGCGGAACAGAAGTGTCAGGATCGGCATGCCAAAGATCGTATGCACCAGCACCAGCCCGCCCAGATCGCCATAAAGCCCGATTTCGCGCAGCAGGATCACGATCGGATAGATCATCACCTGATAGGGAATGAAGGCGCCGATGATCAGGATGGTGAAGAACACATTGGCCCCTTTGAACCGCCACATCGACAGCGCGTAGCCATTGACCGAGGCCACCGCGATCGAGAAGAAGACGGAGGGCACCGTGATCTTGATCGAGTTCCAGAAGCCGCGCGACAGGCCGTCGCAGTTGAGCCCGGTACAGACCGTCGACCACGCCTTGTGCCAGGGCTCAAACGTGACTTCCATCGGCGGGGCAAAGATGCTGCCCATGCGGATTTCCGGCAGCCCTTTCAGCGAAGTCATCAGCATCACGTAGAATGGAAGGAGGTAATAAACCGCCAGAACCACCAGAATGCCGTAGATCACGATGTTGTTTCGGGAAAAGATCCGGCGGGGCTTGGGGCCGGATGCATGCGCCGGACTTGAACGCTGCATGTTGTTGGTGACATCAGCCATGTTTCTTGCCTCCGAATTCAAGGTAAGCCCAGGGGATGATGACAACGATCACGGCCACCAGCATCATGCTGGACGCGGCAAAGCCCTGGGCAAGGTTTTGCGAGACGAACATCATGTCGAACACGAACTTGGCCGGCACCTCGGACGCGAGGCCGGGACCGCCACCGGTTTGCGCGATGACCAGATCATAGAGCTTGATGATGGCAGAGGTGATCAGCACCAAAGTGGTGATGAAGACCGGACGCATCATCGGGATCACCACCAACAGGTAGGTTTTCCACGCCGGGATGCCGTCGATCCTGGTGGCCTTCCACACGTCCTCATCAATGCCGCGCAGACCCGCCAGCATCAGGCACATCACGAGGCCGCTGGTGTGCCACAAACCGGCGATCAGCACGCCGTAAAGCACCGTGTTCGTGTTATAGAGTGGATCGAA
The DNA here is from genome assembly GCF_027213915.1 of Sulfitobacter sp. G21635-S1. Taxonomy (NCBI): domain Bacteria; kingdom Pseudomonadati; phylum Pseudomonadota; class Alphaproteobacteria; order Rhodobacterales; family Roseobacteraceae; genus Sulfitobacter; species Sulfitobacter sp. G21635-S1. The sequence continues at coordinate 184,320 of NZ_JAPWGV010000006.1, read as the reverse complement.
GGTGAAGCTTTCAAACCCAAGGCTGCGCACCGCGTTCTGAATCCCGAATTCCGGATTCAAAAGCCACTGCCAGACCAGGCCCGTCACGATGAAGCTGAGCGCGTAAGGGTAGAGGAAAATGGTGCGAAACCCATCCTCGAACCGGATTTTCTGGTCGATCAGCGCGGCCAGAAGAAACCCGAGCACCAGCGCGAGGATCAGCATCAGGATGCCGTAAATCGCGAGGTTCTCGATTGAAATGAGCCACCGTCGGGTGCCCCAAAGACGTTCATATTGATCAAGCCCAACCCATTTGGTGCTGGGCAGGAGACGGGAGTTCGTAAAGGAATAGACGATTGTCCAGACAGAGCATCCGACAAAAACCACAAGTGCGGTAAGCACCATGGGAATGGCGGCGATCTTTGCGCTCAGGTTCTTGAACAGCCCTGTCGGTTTGCCGCTCTGCGACATTGGGAATCCTCCGATTTGATAGGGTGTGGCAAAGGCGGCGCGGATCGTTCTCAGATGATCCGCGCCGCGGTCGGTCAGTCGGCCGTGGCGATGATCTCGGCGAACTCGGTCTGCGCGGCCTCGGGGGTGAAGCTCGGGTCGGCAAAGAATTCGACCATCAGATCGGTCACCCGGCCCACGGTATCCGGCGATACCATCGTGTTGATGCTCTCCACGATGTGGCCGGCCTTCAGGATCTCCATGCCCTTTTCGATGCAGGGGGTCGGATCCCGCAGTTCCACATCTCGGCGCACCGGCAGCGCGCCTTTCGCCATGGTAAAGTCTACCTGTGTTTCCGGGGAGACGATCACGCCCGCCAGTATGTCCTGCGCGGCAATGATCTCCGGGTCATCGACTTTCGGGAAATAAAAGGCGTCGCCCGCGGCGGTGATGTATTCATGCACGCCCAGCCCGGGCAGGCAGGAGAAATCCTCGCCCGCCTTCATCCCCGATTGGGTAAACTCACCCTGGATCCAGTCGCCCATGATCTGACCGGCGGCGCGACCGTCAATCACCAGACGCGCCGCTTCGTTCCAGGCTTGCACGTTGGACCCTGTCATCAGATCGCGCGCCTCTGCCGCAGCCGTAAACACCTTGGCGACATCCGGACCAGCAGCATACTCCGCATCAAGCTCGCCATAGACCTTTTCGAACAGTTCGGGTCCTCCGATGGAGACCATCAGCACGCTGAACATCAGTTGTTTCTGCCAGGGCTGCTGCCCCTGCGCCAAGGGGATGATGCCCTTTTCACGCAGTGTGGGCGCAACGGCGACGAATTCGTCCCAGTTCTGCGGCACGGTCAGGCCACTGTCGGTAAACACGGCGTTGTTCAGCCACAGCCATTGTTGCGAGTGGATGTTGGAGGGCACGCAATAGAGTTTGCCTTCGAAGGTGCAGCTGTCCAGCAACGACTGTGGGAAGATCTGATCTTTCCAGCCCTGCGCCTCGGCTACTTCGGTGACGTCGCGCATAAAGCCCGCTTCGATCAGCTCGCGCATGGCCTGGCCGTGGGTGAACTGCGTGGCCCCCATCGGATCGCCGCCGGTGATCCGGCTGGTGATCAGCGGCCGGGCAACCCCGCCCGCACCGGCGATGGCGCCATCAACCCAGGTGTTGCCGCTCTTCTGGAAACCATCAGCGATGACGCCAATTGCGGCCGCCTCAGCCCCGGAGGTCCACCAATGGGTGACCTCCAGATCGGTGGCCAGGGCCGGCTGCGCGGCGGCAGCCGTCAGCATCCCCAATGCATATGTCTTGAATTTTGTCATAGTTCTCACCCTGTGGTCTGTGGTGATTCCACGGTGCTGCGGCATTGCAGAAGCGCGAAATCTGTGGCGTCCGGCAGGTTAGTTTGCCGGGTCTTTTATGTGTTCAAATGTCCGTTCCAGCGGTGATCCAGTCAACAGACCGGAGATTTGTCGCGCCAAAACAATTTGTATTAGCGCCTGAAATTAAAAGAGATTTTCGCAACCGCCAGACATAGCCAGCGACGCTTTCCGGGTTCTGGCAATTGTTTGCCGACCACGTATCAACCGGCAATCACCCCACCGGTGCGCAGATGCGCAATCTCGTCGCTGCTGTAGCCAATTTCGGACAGGATCTTATCCGTCTGCGCCCCCAGCTTTTGCGGTGCACGCTCCAGTGAGGGGCCATCCTCAAGCATCCGAAAACCGGCCAACGTTGTGGTCATACCCTCAGGCGTTCCATCGGCCCCGTCGAACCTGTGCAGCACCGGCCGCGCCAGAGTCTGCGCATCGCTCAACGCTTCGCCCAGATCCCGGATGCGGGCGCAGGGGATACCGTGTTCCTGAAGCCGATCTTCCCAATAGGCCGCCGTGTTTCCCAAGAAGGCGGTTTGCAAAACGGCGCTCTCTGCATCATGCGCATCGAGCCGCTGGTTGTTGTCCTGCTTGACCATGTCCTCGCGCCCGAGCAGGCGCCAAAGCCTGGCCTGCTGTTTGAGGTTCGAGGCCGAGACCATCATCGGCGCGTCGCTGGCGTGATACATGCCGATGGTCGCAAACGCATAGGTGTTGCCTTTCGGCGCCGGCACCTTGCCGTTCCAGAAATACGAGGCCACATGCGAGGTGGCGAACATCATCGCCACATCCAGCATAGACACATCGACGAAGTTGCCGATGCCACCGTTGCGCGCGCGTTGTAACAGGGCCGCCGTGATGGCATAGGCCGTGGTGGTTCCGGCGGCATAATCCATGATCGGCGCGCCGCATTTGAACGGTTTGTCGGGATCGTCTCCGGTCATCGCCATAAAGCCGGAAAAGGCCTGGATGATATTGTCATAGCCGCGCAGTTCGCTGCGCGGCCCGGTTGCGCCAAATGCCGAAAGCGAGCAATAGACCAGCCCCGGATTGCGCGCTCTGAGATCCTCATAGCCAAGCCCCAGCGCCTCGAAGGCGCCGGGCCGGTAGTTTTCGATAAACACATCCGCCGTGTCGATCAGGCGCAGCATTGCCTCCTTGCCCTCGGGCGTCTTCAGATCAATCGCAACGGAGGATTTATTGCCCCCCTGCCCCAGAAAGGCCGTGCCCATGCCGACACCATTCATCGCGCGGTCCGGCCCTTGCGAACGGGCCTGGTCGGGGTCATTCGGATCCTCCACCTTGATGACATCAGCACCAAGCGTGGCCAGTTGAAACGCCGCAAACGGCCCCGCCAGCACATGCGTGGTATCAATCACCCTATAATTTTGAAACGCCTTCATCTGGGTCAACTCCGTCCCTTTTCTGATCCTGCCGATACCGTTTGGCGGCTTGGATCAAAGCGGTGCAATCTGGTCTCAGTGCTTATTGAAGGCGCCAAGCGGGCGGCAATCAACGCCGTTTGGTTTCCAAAATGTTGGGGCAGCTCTGACCTATGCGTTCCCCGCCCTCGCGCGTGTTCGGCTATGATGGTGCGGACGAACACTCTCCTCCAGAACGCGACATCCCATGACCACGAACAGCCTTCCCCTTTCGGATGCGACGCTCTGCGCTGCGCCCTTTCATCTGGATGCAAGGGGGCTGGACTGGGTCAAGACGCAATTCAAAGCGCTTGGAACAGAGGCGAAGATTGCGCAGCTCATTCTGCCCATGTGCCGCGACCTGTCCGATGACAGTATCGACGCTTTGGCCGCGCGGGGGCTTGGCGGGGTGCATCGGTTCCCCAGCTATTCCGAAGAAGAGCTGCGCCGCTCCGCCCGGCGTTTGATGCAGACCTGTGCCGTGCCGCCGCTGCTGACCGCCGATATCGAGATGTCGGAAAAGGCCAGCGTCAAGGCGGGCACCGCCTTTCCGAACCAGATGGCGGTGGCGGCCACCAGTGATCCCGAAAACGCGCGCCGGATGGGGGCAATCGCCGCGCGCGAGGCAGGCTATCTCGGCTTTGGCATCAGCTGGACACCGGTCGCCGATCTGGCGCTGAATTTCCGCTCCAACGCGGTGAACACCCGCAGCTTTTCCGACAAGGTCGATCAAACTCTGGCCCTGGTCTCGGCCTATCTCGACGGGATGCAGGACAACGGCCTTGTGGCCTGCGCCAAACATTTCCCCGGCGAGGGGCTGGACGAGCGCGATCAACACTACGTCACCACCCACAACACCATGACAATGGACGATTGGCACGCCAGTTTCGGCAGGATCTACGCCGCCGCGATCGCCAGGGATGTCCGCCTTGTCATGGCTGGCCACGTCACCCTTCCGGCCTATCGGCGGGACAGTGGTGACGGGGCATTGAGCGGGGCCACCCTCCCGGCCTCGCTCAATGCAAACCTGCTTGGCGGGCTGCTGCGCGGGGAGCTCGGATATAACGGCGTCATCGTCTCGGACGCGACCGGTATGGCGGGCTTCACCTCTTGTGGGGAGCGCAAGGATATTGTCCCGCTCTGCATCGAAAGCGGCTGTGACATCCTGCTGTTCCCGCGCGACATCGACGAGGATATGCAGTTTCTGCGTGACGGTCTGGACAGCGGCGCTTTGTCGCAAACCCGTCTGGATCAGGCGGTGCTGCGCATTCTGGCACTCAAGGCCTCCATGGGGCTGCATCTGGACCGGCCCGCCGTCCCGCCCGAAGAGCGCCGCGCCGCGCTGCTGAGCAGTGATGAACATCGCGCTTGGGCGAAAGACGTGGCCGAGGGCTGCGTGACGCTGGTCAAGGACAGCCAGAAGCTGCTGCCCCTGTCGCCCAAACGCCACCGCCGCATCCTGCTGGCCGAGTTGCGCGACCGTCGCAGCCCCTCTGCCGCCCTGCCCGATCTCGAAATCCCCGCCATGCTGGAACGGCTCGGCTTCGAGATCACCCGCGTTGTCCCGGGCGAGCCCATCGACACCACCGATCAGGACATCGGCCTCTATCTGATTGCCGAAGAAGGGCTGTCCGGCAAAGAACATCTCGGCCCGCAATGGGAACGGCTGCACGGGGCCTTTCCATTGACGATGCAGCGCATGTGGCAGCATCTGCCGACGCTCTATGTCTCGCTTGGCACGCCCTTCCTGACCTTTCACATGCCGGATTGCCCGACCTTCGTGAACGCCTATAGCGCGGTGCGCCCGGTCCAGCAGGCGGTCGTCGATGCCCTGACCGGTGCTATTCCGTTCCGGGGCAAAAGCCCGGTGGCGCTGCCCTTTGGCGTGCCGGCCTAACTGCCCTCTTTGCGTTCAGACCGATACCGACAGGGTCTGTACCGCGGCAATCAGACTGCCATCGCCCCGCGTCATCACGGAGAGCGCGCCATCACCCGAGACATGCACCGTGTCACCCTGGTTGATATTGCCCAGATAGACCACATCGCGGCCCAACACCGGGTCAGGGCGCGCCAAGCGCGCATAGGCCGCGGTTTCCGCGATCCGCGAGAAGGTCGGAAAATAAAGCAGGCCAACGGCGTTGAAATCCAGCGCCGGCACCGGGCGTTCGGAATAGAGTACGGGCGCATCAATCGCCGCCACCTTGCGAAATCTGCGCGCCGTTTCGCGCGCCTGTCGGTCGAGCCTCATCAGCCCGTCCCCGGCAGGCGGCAAGTGCATGTCGCCAAGGACGCTATTGCGGAAAATCCGCGTGTTCGACCGGGTCGCGTCATGGCTGACAAAACTCGATATCATCGACAGTTCGGCGATGATTTTGCCCGCGACCATAACCTGATGCGTGGATCCCGTGCGCGTGTCTGACACGGCAAACAGGCTCGACAGGATCTGCGCATCCTGCCCCAGCAGCGGCTGACACAGCGCATGAAATCGCAGCGAAGTGGCGCAGAAGGCGGCATAGACAGGCCGCCCGTCCACCGCCTGAAACACCGCTTCGCGCTGGCCAAGGGCCTTGGCAATCAGCGCCCAATGCTGATCGCCGCAAAAGCGCAGGAACCATTGCTCGGACAGGCCGGTCGGTGACAGATGTGCCATGCCCAGAGGCAGGCTGACAGCATCATCGACCGGGGCCTGCCGCGCGGCAAAGGCGACAACCGCCATCAGGCGACGGCCCGCGTGCCAGCGCTTTGCAGTTGTAGGGCGATCTGCTCAGCCAGATGGGCGCTGTCCTCTTCGATCCCGAGGAAGCGACCCGAGCCCCAGGTGTTCAACCACCCCAGCCCGATAAAGTGGAAACCCGGCACATCCGTGACGCCGCGATTGAATTTCGGCTTGCCACGCGCGTCAAAGACATCGACCTCGATCCAGCCATAATCCGGGCGGAACCCGATTGCCCAGAGCACCGAAGTGATCCCTGTCTCCTTCAGATCCAGTTCCGTGCGCTCGCACGAAGGTTCCCAGACCTTGACAAAGGGCGGCTCCTCAGGCGCGTCGATGCCATTGCGGGCGATATAGCCGTCGATCTGATCACGGATGCCGACATAGCTGCGGTCGGCATCGTCGAGGTTCTTGGTCAGATCCGGCAGGAATTCCAGCTTGTGGCCCGCCATATTCGCCAGCGACCCATAAAGCTCCACCCCATGGTCGACATGCCATTTGCGCAGGTCGATCTCCTTGCCGCCATCGCGGCCCGACATGTAGTGATTGGTCTGGGTCAGCGCCTTGACCGGGTCGGGATGGGTGTCGATGGTGATCTTGTAGTGACCGGCATCGTGCAGCCAGTCGATGGCATCGCGGCCCCGGTACTTGCGCGGACTGCGCGGCGCGGGGCCGACAGCCAGATGCACCCCCCTGCCCGCACGCACGAAATCCTCCATGATCTGCACGCCGGATTGACCGGTGCCGACAATCAGAACGTCGCCGTCGGGCAATTGCGACGGGTTGCGGTAATCGACCGAATGCATCTGCACGATGGTCGGGTCCAGCGCCTCGGCATAGGCGGGCTCGATCGGTTTGTCGTAGCCGCCCGTGGCGATCACCACCTGATCGCAGGTCCAGGTGCCGACGCTGGTTTCCACCACATAGCCGCCCTGCGGATGATGGGCGATGCGTGTGACGTTGACATGCTCATAGATGTTCGGCTCGAAGGTCGCCACAAAGGCATCGAGATAATCGGTGATCTCGGCGCGCAGCATGAAACCGTCGGGATCCTTGCCGCCGAACTCCTTGTTGTAGTGAAAGCCGGGAAGGCGGCACTGCCAGTTCGGCGTGACCAGGCAGAAGCTGTCCCACCGGTTGACGCGCCAGGAATGGAATTTCTCGTGGCGTTCAAAGACAACGCTTTCGATGCCTTTCGTCTTCAGCTGACAGGCCACCGACAATCCGGCCTGACCACCGCCCACGATGGCGACGGGGATATGCGGAATAGGCGTATCTTTCATGTTCTCGGTCCTTCTCATGTGATCGACAGGCAGGTGACTTGCGCGTCTGTCTGGCCCTCAAAATCGGCGACCCGCTGCTCGATCCTGTCGAGTTGCGCCATCGCCGAGGTGCAGGCGAAACCGTATTTGCGTCTCACCCGGTTCGAGGCACGTTCCATCGCGATGCGGGCGCGTTGCAGGAACTCGGGCATGGGATAGCTTTGCCCCGGCGTGAACAGCTCGGTGATCACGCTGGAGGGGGAATAGCAGCGCTCCTCGCTGCCATCGGGCCAGCGCAGGGTCCAGTGCATCTCAGGCAAAAGCGGGCTCCTTTCGGGAAAGCGACAGATAGGGGGTTTGGGCATGGTCCCAGAACAGCGCGGTCTCGCCGCCCCGTTGCAGCGTGAGTTGCGGTCCCTCCGTGACCCCGCCGATGGGGTCCGCCCAGATGCCGCGCTTGCGGAAGGTGACGCAGACCTCGGCGGCCACCTCGGGCGCAACCGAGAGCAGGAAACCGAAACTGGGGAAACTGTGCAGCCAGCGTTGCAGCGGCACATCGGCAGGCGGCACGATCCGATCCAGATCCAGCACCATGCCCACCGAAGAGCTCTCGGCCAGCATCAGCGCCGTACCGGCAATGCCGCCCTGGCTGATGTCCTTGCCAGCCCTCAGCAGGCCCCTTTCGGCCAGCTCGGGCAACAACGCCAGATCCCCCCGCAGCCGGTCATGCGGCGCGTCGAGCGCTGCGCAGAAATTGTCGAAATTCACGTAACGGCCCCGATGGTCGATCGCCGCCAGCAGCACATCGCCGGGATGCGCGTCGAAACTGGTCACCGGAGTCTGCGCCTTGCCCAGCACCGACACAGCGAGATTCAGTTCAGAGGCGGCAAAATTGGTATGGCCGCCGACCAGTGGCACGCCATAAGCCTCGGCAGCATCGCGCAGCCCCTTCATCAGGGGCGCGGCGGCCTCGGCATTTGGCGCCCAGACCTGATCAATCAGCGCAGTGGCCCGCCCGCCCATGGCAGCGATGTCCGAGAGGTTCACCATGACCCCGCACCAGCCCGCAAACCACGGATCGGCCGCTACGAAAGCGGGGATAAACCCCTCCCCCGCCAGCAGATCAAACCCCTCTGCCGTTCTGATCATCGCAGCGTCGTCCCCCGGTGCGCCAGCCGCATCGCCGGTCAGCCCCAGCATGCCCGTCGCCTGGGCAATGCCCAGCTTGGAGCGAATCGCAGGATGGGCGCGCAGGGCCTCGGCCAGATCTGCCAGCGTGTCGGTCATGCCCGGCGACCCGGCTTCATGAACCAGCCCGCGGCCGGGTCTTCGCAGGGCGGATAGAAGGACAGATCGGCAGACATCCTGGCATGGGGCACCCCATGCAGCGTGACCTCCTCCAGAACCGTCCATTTCAACCGGCGGAACAATGGCACGTTCTGCATCTGCACATGCGCCAGAAAGGCATCGCAGCCGCGCGCGTTCGCGGTGCAGACCGCCAGCCGGATCAGTTCGGTCCCCAGCCGCCCGACCTGCCGGAAGTCGCTGTCCACCGCCAGCCGCGAGCCCCACCACAGGCCGGGGCGTTCCTCGTGAATGCGCACGGTGCCCACCACCTGATCGGCTTCATGCGCATAGGTCGAAAGCGCGACCAGATGCGTGGCGACAAGGTCGATCTCGTCGCGGTCATGGGTCTGGAAAATCCGCTGTTCCTCAACAAAGACCCGGCGGCGCAGCGCCTCGGCCCCGCGCGCCTCAAAGGGTTTCGAGGCCGCGCGAATGTAGTAGCCGGGGCACTGGAACTGGCGGTGTTCAAGCTCGATCATGCCGGCACCTTCAGCTTTTCATAGGTCGAGAGCGCCGAGCAGGCACCGCATTTGCCGCAGCCTGCCTTGATGTCCTCTGACCGGATACCGGCCCGCACGATCATCTCGCCCAGGGGGCGCAGGATCGAGGCCATGAATTCCGGCTTCGGCGCCGGGTGGCTTTCCAGCGGCGTGCCAGAGATTGGCACGAAGGGCACCACAAAGGGGTAAACCCCCATGTCACAGAGCTTCTGCCCCATCTCAAGGATCGCTTCGCGGCTGTCACCGAGACCGGCAAGGATATAGGTGGAGACCTGCGCGCGGCCAAAGACCTTCACCGCCGCCTCGAAACTGGACATGTATTTTTCCAGCGGCACGGTCGCCTTGCCGGGCATGATACGCTCGCGCACTTCCTGCGTGACGGCTTCCAGATGCATACCCAACGCGTCAATGCCCGCATCCTTCATGCGCTGATGCCAGATGTCATCGTCGGGCGGCTCGCACTGGCCTTGCAGCGGCAGATCGACAGCCGCCTTGATCGCCCGCGCGCTTTCCACCATGACCGCCGCGCCGCGGTCCTTGCCCTTGGGCGTGCCGGTGGTCAGCACCATATGTTTGACCCCGTCCAGCTCCACCGCCGCCTTGGCAACCTCGGCCAGTTGGTCGGGCGTCTTATGCGCGATGGTGCGGCCCGCGGCGAGGCTCTGGCCAATCGCGCAGAATTGGCAGGTCTTCTTGCGGCTCTCGTAGCGGATGCAGGTTTGCAGCACGGTCGTGGCCAGCACGTCGCGCGAGTGCAGCGTGGCAATGTGACTGTAGGGCACGCCATCGGCGGTTTTCAGGTCATAGAACTTCGGCCGCATGGGAAAGCGGACCCTGGCTATTTCCGCACCGTCACGTGTGACGCGGGACTGGCCCTTGGCGTCCGGTGGCTCCACCAGGAAGGGCGATTCAAAGGCGGGCGCAGTGTGTACCGGCACCATGACGGTGGTGTCCCCGATGGTCACAGCCTTGTGGTCCGAAGGCCCTGCCCCACCGCGCCGCGCCTCGTGACCCGCGCGCGGATCGACCAGCCGCATGCCGTGGGATTGAAGATCGTTAATCAGGTCGGCGTCAGACATTGCTCGGCTCCTTTTCATCGAGGTCCGAATAGACGGGAGGTTGCGGCGCAGGTGCTGCACCAAAGGCCACGCGCGTTTCGGCGGGGCGGGTGTCATGCACCAGATGCAGCAGTTCGGGGCGCGCGTAATGGCCGACACTGTCCATCATCCGCTTGCGCTTGGTGATCAGCTTCATGTCCAGATCGGCAATCAAAATGCCCTCGCCCTCGGTCAGCGGCTCGGCCAGATGACGACCCTCAGGCGAGATGATGCAGGTCATGCAGCCGTCGCGCATCGCCTTTTGCAGTTTCGGATCGGGGTGCAATGACTGGATCTGCTCCTCGGTCAGCCAGCCGGTTGCATTGACCACGAAACAACCCGCCTCCAAGGCATGATGGCGCATGGTGACCTCGATCTGTTCGCCAAAGATCGGCCCGACAAGGCTGCCCGGGAAATGTGCTGCGTGAATTTCCTCGTGCTGGGTCATCAGCGCATAGCGCGCCAGCGGGTTGTAATGCTCCCAACAGGCCAGCGCGCCAACCCGGCCCACCTTGGTCTCGACCACCTTCAGACCGGCGCCATCACCCTGACCCCAGACCATGCGCTCGTGATAGGTCGGCGTGATCTTGCGCCGTTTCAGCGCCAGCGTACCGTCGGCGTCAAAAATAAGTTGCGTGTTGTAAAGCGACCCGTGATCGCGTTCGTTCACCCCCAACACGACAACAACGCCGCGTTTGCGTGCGGCTTCGGCTACGGCCTGGGTTTCGGGCGAGGGCACGACAACCGCCTGATCGTACAGTTCCAGATGCGCAGCACCCTGCTGCACCGGCGGCAACACGAAGGAGAAATAGGGATAATAGGGCACGAAGGTTTCGGGAAAGACGATAAAGTCCGCCCCCTTCTCGGCCGCTTCGGCAATCGCGTTCAGAACACGCTCAATGGTGCCCGCACGGCCTGTCAGGTCCGGCGCGATCTGCACGGCGGCGGCGCGAATGGTGTCGGTTCTCATGATCTGGCTCCCCTGCTGCGCATTGTCGGAGGCCGCGCCGACAGGCGACGCGGCCCGGCTGGATCACACCGTCCAGGTATCGAGGATGAAAGCGTTGTCCTTGCGGTGCAGCAGGATGCAGTCGAGCACGTCCTGCGGGGCAATCGGCACGATGCCCGGCAGCAGCGCCGGTTCGCCATGGCCGTAAAGCGCCTGAAGACCGAAGCGGCAGCAATAGATCTTGCCCCCCTCGCCCATGAACTTCTTGAGGTTGGCGGCAAAGTTCTGATGACCGGGGAAGGCTTCGTCGCCCAGCGTCGGGAAACCGCGCTGGATGCCCAGCGTCACGCCGGGGCCGTAGAGCAGGATCGAAGTCTCAAATCCTTTGCGTTGCAGGCGGATCGCCTGCAGAATGTTGACCAGGCCGATGGAGCCTTCGAAGGCAACTGTATGGAAGGTGACAAGCGCCTTCTCACCTTCATCGGCCTTGACGTCCTCAAAGACCTTTTCTTCGTAATCCACAAAGAAATCGCCGTCTTTATGGGCTTCTTTTGTAACTGCGGGCATCCTGTATCTCCTGTTCCTTGGATGCACCTACCCTGTTCCCGATACCCGACACCTCGCAATACTGCAGTCATTTATGAATCAATTATACATACAATAATGCATCTATTTGGTGATTTTTTGAGCATTTCCACCGCGCCCTGTTGCATTCTGCAGCGCAGTTTTGATCCCGCGACCCCCCCTGCCGCGACAAGCGGCGCGACGGCGCAGCGATTTCCATACAATCCGCTTCAATCCTGACGAATCATTCCATGTCAGCGAAGAACAACCAACACAGCCAACAGCGAGCAGGTCATAACTCGCGGGTCATCGCGGAAACTTTCAAAGAGTACCGGCATCGCATTTCAGGCATTTCCGGTGTAGCTACCGTTGAGAGATGTACGCATATCCCGAGGGGCATCTTGGTGGCTTCCACCTTCGACACCACCGACTCGTCTTTTATCGGGTCGGGGCGTGACAGGCTCCGATCCCGCATTTTTGACTGCATCAATATGACATACATTACTGACATTGCATTTAAACTGTGGCGTTCTCGCTCTCTTTTCGGCCGAATTTCGCCGCTGGAACCTCCAGCCAAACTCGCAAGCTCCGGCTACAGGGATGAACGCAGGGGCCAGACATTGACCGCACTCTGCTTCCCCGCCATAGTTCTTGAACACTCTCCCACCGCTGAAAATGTATGCTTATTGTCTGCATTTCAGCAAAAGTGTGCTGCACTCGTTTCTCGCGCCATACATCGGATCCCGCAATGCCACCCACACCGAACAGGACGCTCCCGCCGCTTAATCCGCTCAAGGCCTTTGAGGCCGCCGCGCGGCACAACAGCCTTACGGTTGCTGCCGAAGAACTGAACGTCAGTCAGGTTGCCGTCAGCCGGCAGGTGCGCGTGCTGGAAGACTATATGGGCGTCACCCTGTTCCGCCGCCTCAATCGCGGAATTGAGCTGACCCGCGAAGGTGTGCTTTTGTTCAAGGGCATAGCGAAGGCGTTTCAGGACATCGAGGACACGACGAAACATGTCTCGCGCCGGGATCAACGCAATATCCTCGCAATTCAATCATACGTGACCTTTTCGCGCGGCTGGCTGATGCCAAGGCTCGGCGATTTTCACGCGGCGCACCCCCGGATCGAAGTGCGTCTCTCCTCCTCGCCCGAAGCGGCGGATTTCGATACCGACAATCTCGACGCAGCCATTCGCGGCGGAGACGGCAACTGGCCCGGTCTGCATGCCGAGAAACTGGCGGATATGGAACTGATCCCCGTCTGCTCGCCCAGCTTTCTCGCGGCGCATCCGCTGAACAGGATCGAGGACCTCTCTCAGGTGAAACTGCTGCATTCCATGGCGCGTCCCAAGGACTGGCCGGCATGGCTCGCCTCAGTTGGCGCGCCCCTCACCCCCAAAAACCGGCTGCTGTTCGAGAACAGCTCCCTCGCTTACGAAGGGGCGCTCATGGATCTGGGCGTCGCGATCGCGAACCGCTATTTTGTACAGACCCAGTTGAACGCCGGGACGCTGGTCACCCCGTTTGAACACAGCTGCCAGACCGGCGAGAGCTACTATCTGACCTGGCCAAAGGACGAACCGCCTTCTTCGCCGCTGCTGAAATTTCTGGACTGGATTCGCATCCACTTCGCACCCGATGACACCCCCTCTGCCGAAGTTGTCAGCGATCAGATCGTGGACGAAACCGCCTCCAATCCAGGAGTTTGATCAAGGTACGGGAGGGGGCCGATACAAACCTTCAAATCGCTGATTTCAGCAGCAGCAACCCTTGCGGGGACCGACGTCGCGGATATGCCCGGGAAAGGTCACTCTGACCAGACAGAAGAACTGGCTTCGCAGGGTTTGCAGCGCTCGCTGGATAAGTGCGACCAGCGGAAGATCTTTCCCAGGTTGGCGAAAACTTTGCGACACTACCCTGTGCGGCCCTCTGGCAGCCGGTTCCGCAGGTTAGCTAAGCGCCTGAAACTCCACGCGGCGGTTTTCCTCTGCCTTGGGATCAGCTGCGTTGAAAGGAAAGCGCTCTCCCAATCCGACGGTTTCCAGACGCTTGGGGTCAATGCCGCAGTTCTCGATCAGGTGGCGGGCCACTTCCTTGGCGCGCAGGATTGAAAGACGTTCGTTATAAGCGTCGCTGCCGGAGGTGTCAGTGTGCCCGACGATGCGGATCAGGTTGAGGTCGCTTTCCTTGAGAACCGTGCACATCTTTGCGAGCTTCGGCGTTTCCTCGGCTGAGAGCGCAGCGGAATCAAAGCCGAACTTGATACGCAGGTTGACCTGAAGTTCGGGGTCGAGCTGGCCAAAAACAAGCGGCTTGTTGGGATCGCTTACTGCTGCGGTCGTCACGACGGTGTCATCGGTGCTGGGGCTTGTTTCAGCCGTCGTTGTGTTGGTCGTGGTGCTATCCGTTTGCGTCCTGCTTTCGGTTGCGACCGTTGTTGTCCCTTCATTTGCGACCGTGGTTGCCTCTTCGGCTGTGACCGTGGTTGCTTCTTCCGCGGTGGGTGTGGTTGTCGCTTCCGCGGTGACGTCATCGACAGTGATCAGCTTCAGACCACGGGTCGCGCCCAGACCGTTCGATTGCGCCTCGCTGAAAACTTCGCGCTGGTGTTCGAACAATTTCTTCAGTGCCTCAACGCTCAGATCCTCCTGCGCGGCGGCACGTGACGCGAAGAGAGCAGTGAACAGGGCGAGCATCAGTAATCTTGCGATGGAAAATGACATGGCAGGCCTCGAGGGAAAAAAGATTTTGTATGCCCGCAATGGTAGGCTATCCTGAGCCTGAATTCAATTCAGACATTCTTACAGAGGCGACATATGATATTCGCCATCGAGCTTTTCGTCTGTGGCCGCGCCGCGTCTTCGAGGTTGACGTGACTGCCCCGATCACGCGGGTTCCCCGGATCATGCCCCTGCCCCCCACTTTTTCGGGCGCGGGGATGACCCATGCCGGTCTGGTACGGGAACGCAACGAGGACGCGATCCTTACCGATCCGGGCGGCACCCTTTGGGCTGTGGCCGACGGGATGGGTGGCTATGGCAATGGCGATGTCGCATCCGACATCGTGATTGAGACATTGTCCCGGGTGCCCGAGCAGGCACTGCCGGGGGCCGCCTTGCAGGCCAGCCTGCGCGAGGCGAACGACAGCATCTGCCGGGCGGCGGCGCGCGGCGCTGGCAGCATGGGGGCAACTGCGGTCGCGCTGATGATACAGAATTCCGTGGGCACGGTGGCCTGGGTTGGCGACTGCCGTGCCTATCTGTTGCGAGGCGAGGCGTTGCGGCTGCTGACCCATGATCACACGGTCGTGCAGGACATGGTGGACCGCGGCCTGCTGGACCCGGCAGAGGGGTACCACCATCCCGAAAGCCATGTGGTGACCCGCGCGGTCGGCTATGAGCGGGATCTGGAAATCGACAATATCTCGGTGCCGCTGGTGCAGGGGGATCGGCTGCTGCTTTGCAGTGACGGGCTGACGACATGCCTGAGCGATCAGGACATCACCAGCCACATGCGCCAGGCGACCGGACCACAGACGCTGTGCACATCGCTGGTCACGGCAGCACTGGAAAAGGGTGCACCCGACAATGTGTCGGTTGTCGCCGTCTTTGCCGGGGGGCCATAGGCCATGCGCGAGGGTATGCTGGTCGGCCCCATCATCGTCGCCATCGGGCTTGTCATGGCTGCAATTGCCTTTGCCGTGGTGGGGGCGGTGCTGAAAACCGCCGATGCGACCAGCGAAATCCGCCTGTCGCGCAACGAGGCGCGGATCGCGGAACTGGACAGTGAAGTGCAAAGCCTGCGGTCAGAGCTGTCGGACGCACAGACCGAGCTGGCGCGTCTGGCGGAAGAACAGGCGATGGCGGTATCGCGCGCGCCTGTGGCGGACAGCCAGTTGATGGTCGTGACCGCGCCGGAAATCACCGGCGAAGACGAGGCGGATGACCACCCCGGCATCGAACAGATGACCGAAGTTGGCACCCTGGACAAATCCGCGTTCAACAAAGGGATCACCCAGCCACGTAACCGCGTGATGCTGGAATTGCTGGGGCACCCGCGCAGCAGCTATTCCACGGATTGCCAGTCCGTCACCCAGCCCAAACTCAAGTCGTTGCTGGAAACCCGTCAGGTCGGGCCGCTTCGCGTGACGATGATCAGGCCCGCACTGGATTCGCTGGAACGCATTCTGGCCAAGCTGAAAGCATCCGAGCCCGAGATCCATGATGCCCTCGGGACCGCCGGTGCGATGTGCGCGCGGCTGATCCGGGGGTCGCGCAGCTCCGTGTCTAACCATTCCTGGGGCACGGCCATTGACGTCAAGCTCGAAGGGCGGCTGGACGGGTTCGGGGACGGAGGCACGCAGTTCGGGCTGATCCTGCTGGCGGAATTGTTCAACGAGGAAGGCTGGTACTGGGGGGCGACCTACAACCGCGAAGATTCGATGCATTTTGAAGTGGGTGTCGAAACGCTGAGCCGCTGGCAAGCGGAAGGCAAGCTCTGACCGATGGCGCGTGGCCCGGCATCCTCCCCGACTGAAAACGCATTCGACCAAGCGGCGCGGCCCGTACTGGACTGGATCGGCATGTTTGACCGCCATGCCCGGCACGATGTGCGCGTGATCGTCGATGAGGCAGCGCGTGAGTTGAAAACTTTCGAAAGGGCTCTGACCGGCGCGGGTATACCCGCCCATGCCATCAAACCGGCGCGATTGGCGCTGGCCGTTCTGATGGATGGGCAGGCGCGGTCGACCAGGGGGCTGCCGTTGGGGGGCTGGTCCGTGCTGGCAACCCGGCAGCTGTTCGAAGGCCACGACATGACGATGGCGCGGATCCGGGATTTTCGGGAAACCGCATTGAAAAACGGTGCGGAATACGCCGACCTTGCTGCATTTCTGGGTCGGATGATCGACCGTGCCGAGGTCCGCCGCCACGGTCACCGCGCCCAGGCATCGGGTGGCTGGGGCTGGAAAGTGGCCGTTTTCGTCACCTTGCTGGCCCTTGGTTTGGCCGGATACGCGGTCTTTCTGGAGTATCGGTTCCATGCAGCGCTGCGCACGGCCTTTGACGTCGAGGCATTGGAGATCGGCCTGGACCGGCCGCAGGAAGGCCCCGAACTGGTGCGCAGGCTTGACGCGATGAAGGCCGCGGCAGACCGTGTGTCTGACGCGGCGGCGCGTGCGCCGCTGAAGCGGGCGCTGCGTTTGCCGGTACTGGACAGCGAAACCCACGCCACCGGCACCTATCTTGCCGCCGTGAACGCCCAGGTGCCGGCCGCCATCGCAGGCGCTATCGAAACAATGCTCGCGACCGAAGGCGACGGATTGAACCTTTACGATGCCTTACGGGCCTGGGCGGTGCTTTCGGGGGACGATACCTGGCATCCGGCCTGGCTTGCCGGGTGGCTGAGCGATCACGGCGGCGCGCTGGGTCTGGACGGGCTGGCGCGTCATGTGGCTGCATTGCAGGGTCCGACCGGTAATCTGGTGCCGCAGGATCAGGTGGTGATGGATCAGGCGCGCGCCTTTGCCGCGGAACCGACAGAGCCTGCACGGGCCTGGCTGGAACTGAAGCGCGCCCCGGAAACAGCCGCGCTGGCGTCGTGGTATCCGGATGTGGCGGTGCCCGGCATGGCAGTGGTTTTCGTGCGGCGATCCGGGGTAGAGGTAACCGCCCCCCTGCCTGGTCTGTTCACTGCAAAGGGATGGGATCATGCACGCAATTTCGGGATCGGCGGGGCCGTACAGAAGGCCCGTGCAATGGCACCTGTCATCACCGGAAAGACCCTGCCAACGGAAAATCGGTCGCCCGACCTGCTGGCCGATCGGCTGTTGAACGAAACCGTTGCTGTCTGGCAGGCATGGCTGGCCGACCTGCGCGTGCGTCCTTTCGCGCAGCGCGAGACGGCAATCCTGGTATCCGGCGCGCTGGCGCAGAACAATGACCCGATCAGCAGGTTGCTGCGCGAGGTCTGGGTGCAGGTCGGCGGCGAGGATCGCACGCGCAGCCACGCCCAGCAGTTGCGGCTGGCGACGGTGTTCGGACCGACGATCCAGTATCTTGATCAGGGACGCATGGCCGAGATTGCGCGGCTGTTTTCGACGCTGAACGTGGCGCTTGGAGCGATCGACGTGAACCGCAAGCGCGGCACTGAACGGTTGATGTCGGTGCAGGACCGGGCGCGGTCGATCGCGGCGCTGGGTGCGGCTCCCCGGATCGTGGTGCAGATTGCCGAGGATGTGCTGGCCCAGTCCAGCCTGCCCGAGGCAGACAGCGGTGACGATCCGCTGACGCGGGTCTGGCAGCGCGAGGTATTTCCGCTGTGCCGCGACGGTGTGATGGGCCGATATCCGTTCGGCCCCGGGGCAGATGCGGCGCTGGCGGACGTCACGGCGCTGTTCGGTCCACAGGGCGCGATCACGACATTCCTTCAAAGCGCGGCGCGGCAGTTTCTGGAAACCGGCG
Organism: Sulfitobacter sp. G21635-S1; assembly: GCF_027213915.1. Taxonomy (NCBI): domain Bacteria; kingdom Pseudomonadati; phylum Pseudomonadota; class Alphaproteobacteria; order Rhodobacterales; family Roseobacteraceae; genus Sulfitobacter; species Sulfitobacter sp. G21635-S1. The sequence goes on along the minus strand of NZ_JAPWGV010000006.1, from coordinate 166,196 downwards.
AAAGCCCCTGGCGCTGGAAACCGGAAGCTCGGTTTGCAGGGCTGAACCTTGAAAGTGCGGTGTTTCTCGAACGGGCCGCGGCGATCTCCCGGGGGCTGTTCAACGAGGCGGGAGAGATGCGGCAGGATTTCACGCTGAGCGCGCTGGCAGAACGCGGGCAGACCCTGTTTGCCATCGGCGGAGAGGCCGCCCCGGTGCGTGCCCGCGGCGAAACTGCGACGCTGAGTTGGCCAGGCGCTGCGCCGCAGGCCGGTGTCGAGGTCAGTTTTCGCGAATCTGCCGATGCGGCGCGGATACAGCAACCGGGACCATGGGGCCTGCTACGCCTGGTCGACGGGGTACGATTGCGGCTGCGCGACGACGGCGCGCGGGTGTTGCTGGATCTGCGCACCAGCTCGGGCCGCGTCTTCCTGAACATGTCATTCACGGAACCGGTGAATCTGATATCCGCCCGCCGCCTGCTGAACGATTTCTCCTGCCCGCCGGCGCTTTGAACATTTCCCGCCCTTTGCCTTTCAACCTGTGCGATGGCATCGCCGGTCAGGCAGGCGCGCAAGTCCCTGGATACTTGCTATTTCGGACAAGGTGCAAAATGCTGTATACTGGCCAGGTTCCTTTTCATTTCGTTCATATATTCAACGCACTGACCAAAGGAGACCCAAGATGTCTTCGGATCGCTTTACGATTCTAAAAACTCCGCTGCCCGACCGTGACCGCGAACCGGCGCTGCTGTTCGCGAAAATGAGCGGCGAGGATGCAATTTCCGCGCCTTTCCGGTTCGAGCTGACCTGTCACAGCTCCGACCCCGATATTGTTGCCAACGACCTGCTGGGGGAACCCGTCAGCCTGAGCGTCCTGCGGGCGGGTACAACCGATGCCTACCGGTATTTTCACGGTCTGGTCGATGAATTCTCGTTTCAGGATCTCAGCGTCAGCGAAGGGTTCTATGTCTATCGCCTGGTGTTGCGCCCGGCGGTCTGGTTTCTGGGCCGGCAGTTCGACAACCGCATCTTTCAGCACAAAAGTGTGCCCGAGATCGTCGAGGACGTACTGGGGGAGGCAGGCGTCACCGATTACAGGCTGGACCTGACCGGCAGCTATCCCAAACGCGAATACTGCGTGCAATACGGCGAATCCAACCTGGCTTTTGTGCAACGGCTGCTCGAACACGAGGGGATATTCTACTATTTCGAATTCGAAGACGGCAAACATTGCATGGTCCTTGCCGACGCCAGCAGCGATCTGGCGCCTGTCGGGGATGTCTCAGAGATCACCTATGAACCCGATGCGTCGGTGATTCACCGTAACGTCGGTATCCTGACCGGAATGCGGCGCAGCGACGAGGTGGTGACCGGTGCCTATGCGCAGACCGACTATGATTTCGAGGCCCCCTCGTCCGATTTGATGGCGCTGTCGGAAATGCTCAAGGAACATGCCCGCGACGATGCGGAGCAATACAGTTATCCCGGCACCTACATCGACCACGGACGCGGCAAGGATCTTGCGGATATCCGGCTTACAGCCCGCCAGGTGCCGGCGCACAATGTTCACGCCGTGTCGACAGAGGCGCTGCCGATGGCAGGGGCGATGTTCAAGATTGTCGGTGCCACGCGCGAGGCCGAGAACGACAAGTTCTTCGTGCGGGCGATGACTTTTGAAGTCGTCGATGCCAATTATTCGGCGGGCGACAGCCGCACGGAAACCTCCGGGTTTGTCGCCCACTACAGCCTTTTCCCGCTGTCAGTCCCGTTCCATCCCCCCTATGTCACGCCGCATCCGCGCATGCGCGGGCCGCAGACGGCAGTGGTGGTCGGCCCCGCAGGCGAAGAGATTCATACCGACCAACATGCCCGCGTGAAGGTGCAGTTCCACTGGGACAGGCTGGGCGGCGACGACGAAAGCTCATCCTGTTTCGTGCGGGTCAGTGCAGCCTGGGCAGGGTCCGGATGGGGATTCATCCAGATCCCCCGGATCGGACAGGAAGTGATCGTGGATTTTCTGGAAGGCGATCCGGATCAGCCGATCATCACCGGGCGGGTCTACAACGCCGAACAGATGCCGCCCTATGATCTGCCCGCAAATGCCACGCAATCGGGGTGGAAATCCAATTCTTCGCCCGGCGGCGGAGGTTGGAACGAGCTGCGTTTCGAAGACAAGGCCGGGTCGGAAGAGGTCTATTTCCAGGCGCAGAAGGACCATAATGAACTGGTCAAGAACAACGAAGCGCGTCACATCGGCAATGACTTCAGTGAAGAAGTTGTCAATGACGCGACCCAGTGGGTCGGTCACGACCGGACCGAGATGGTGGACAACAACAAATCCACCACCGTCGGCGTCGACCGGACCGTCAGTATCGGTAACAACGACACGGAAACGGTGGGGGTGGACAGGTCGCTGTCCGTCGGGTCGAACGAGACCATCAGCGTCGGTTCCAATTCGACCGAGACGATAGGTGCCAATCATACCCAGACCGTGGGCCTGAACCAGGCGATTACCGTTGCTGTCGCCCGCGTTGACACTGTGGGGGCGGCGGAAACCCGGACCGTTGGCGCGGTCCAGACCAATACCATCGGTGCCTCGCGCAGTGTCACCGTTGGTGCCGGTCAGGATCATACGGTCGGCGCCGGGGACAGTTGGACCATCGGCGCGGATCAGAAAGTGGAGATCGGGGCCGCTCAGTCGGTTGAAATCGCGGCAGACCAATCGGTCAAGGTGGGCGGCAGCATGGCCGAGGCGATTGCCAAGGATAAATCCGCCACGATCGGGGAGAACCTGAGCATCGAAGTCGGCAAGGCCATATCGATCAAGGCGGGGGACGAAATCACTCTGGTCTGCGGCGATGCCAAGTTCCAGATGAAAAAGGACGGAACCATCGTGATCGAAGGCAAGGATATCACGATCAAGGCCAGCGGCAATATCGTTGAAAAGGCGGGCGGTGATATCACCCAGAAAGGCAGCAAGATCAACATGAACTGATGCCTGCCATCAGGCCCCGAAAAGGCGCGTGATCACCGCTTCCGGCCCTTCCGGGAGGGTCCCGCGTTGCCACAGGGCGGGCGATGCCAAGGCAGGTGCCCCGGGTTCCGGCGGTTGGATGTTGGCCAGGCCCGCAACCATGTCATCGGCAGACCTGGCATTCAGCAGCACGGGATATACCTGATCCGCCCAACGATCCGCCTCAGCCAGGGCCGCGGCATTCAAACCGACACATGCCGCAATCGGAAAGGCACGATCTGCCGCATCCCGGCTTGGCAGAATACACAGCAGCAAATCGCCATTTGGCCCCTTGATGACCCCCCGCAACCCTTCGCTGGGCCAAAGATCCGGTGTCGCCGCATGTTGCGACAGTTTCGCGGTAAGGAACCGGTCCATAACAGGCCGCACCCCGGGCCTGAGTCCGCGCCCTATGAAATCTCCGGCAGTGGGCAGCTTGCCAAAGAATCCGGTTTCCGGATGCACCGCCTTCAGAACCCGCGCGGGCAGGTGAAGCCCGAGAACATCGTCAGGTCGAACGGGTTTTCGACAGAGTTGGCCCGCAGGTTGAACTGCGCCGCAAATTGCCCCGCACCAAGCGACAGGTTGAACACTTCCGGCAGGGCTGTCTTTGACAGCCGCCCCTTGCGGATCAGCCGCAGGAAGGCCCAGCTGCCTGTTTCGGAGGTGATCAATTCCGAGGTTCCATCAACCGGCGCGAAGGTCAACGTGATCATGTTGGTCCCGTCCGGCCCCGGCCAGGTCATCGGCGTCGGCCGCGTCGCCGCGTTGAAGTAGCTTAGCACCTGACCATCGACATTCAGCGTGACCCGGCTGGCATTGCCGCTCAGATCCTTGGGTTCGAGGTTGAAAGCCATGACCGGACCCGCGCCCCCCGGAAACAGCGCATCGCGCATCGAACGGGCGTTTTCAAAAGGCTGCAACAGACTGGCGTCCAGCCCGAAATCCGATCGCCACTGCCAGGGGCGCACGGTCGTGTCGACATAGGCCAGCAGATGACTGTCGATATAGGCGTCGATCAGCCCGCCGCGCCCGAACAGGCGTGAGAAATCCAGCGTGTTCACGTCGATCTGGCTGGATTGATCAAACGGATACCGCCCTGACGTGGCAGAGACGCAGAACGGCATGACGTCGGCCCGCCACCTGGCGTTAAGCTGGGCAATCACCGCCTCGCGGGTCACGCTGATGGTGTCGCCCGCAATCCCCGCGATCCAGTCGTCGATAGGGTCCGGCAGGCCGTCCGCCTCGTTCGCGATGGCCCCGGTCAGTTGCGGCAGGCCACCCCGTGCCAGCAGCGCCGCCTGCGGATCCGGGCTGGCCGCGACGGTCTGCATTTCGTTCGACAGCGCCGTCAGGGCGGCAACGGCATCGTCCAGCAATGGTGGCTGGCCATCGACTTCTTCCACAGTGTTGCGGATCGGGGCGAAATGCTGTGACACGGGTGTTCCGGGCGGATCAGGCGGCGGCCCGGCGTCACCGCCACCAGCGCCGAGAATTCGGTTCCCCTTTTTTACCAGCTTGCCGATTTTCCCGAGTTTCGACGCCGCCCGCAATCCGGCGGCCTTGGCGGCATCATTGCCCCCCTCACCTTCCTGCACGACCCGTGCCAGATGGGTCTCCTCGACAACCGCCAACAAAAGCCGTTTCAAAGCGCTGTCGGCAGAGGAGAGATCCTTGAGGTTCTGACGCGCCTGCACCAGGTTGCCGATTGGCGTCAGGCGGATGTCCCGCAGGAAACCGTCCCATTGGGCAATGAAATCATCGTAGTAGAGCTTGAGGATATCCGTCTCCAGGGTCTCGGTATCGGCTTCGCTGCTTTCGGCGCAGCCGCCGGCGAATACGGCGCGATCCAGCGTCGCCTGCCCCGCCACAACCGGGACCAAAGGCAGGACGGCGTCGTGAAATCCCTTGTAGGTGAAGGCACCCGGCAGGCCAACGCGCAGGGTCTTTTCAGACAGGCGGGTCAGGACACGCGTGCCGTTCGGGCCGGTTTTTTCGGCCGGAATCCAGTCGGGCAATCCGGCCACCGAGGGATCGGCGCGGAGGCTGCGGTAGGCGCGCACGGCCAGAGGAATGGTGCAGATGCTTTCAAGGGCGACCGAAATCAGCGCAGGATCGGGTTCGATCTTGTTCTCTTCACGCGCCATCCGGGCCAGTGCGCTCAACTGGTGGTCGATCGCCTCGTCGGTCGGAAAGGGGTTGATCGGGGCAAAGTCGGGCAACACGGTCTGCCACCAGAGCCCCAGAAATTCCTCGTCATAAGGGGCCTTGCCGGTCAGCATCTGATAAGATTTCAGCGCGCCCAGCAGGAATTCGGGATCCCGGCTGTGCCGCCACATGGTTGCTTCCAACAAGGCGACCATGCGCGGTTCGAGGATGTTGCGCAGCGTGTGATCGTAGGTCATGCGCTGGACTTGTGCCAGTTCCGGCTCCGCCGTCGGTCCAAGGATGGTTAACGGTCCGCCTGCGACATCCGTCGATGCCACCAGCGTTTCGTTCGCCGCCTCAAGCGCCAGGTTGAGGTCAAGTGGATCGGTGGGAGCTTGCCGCGCGGCGACGTTGGACAGACGCGCGGAGAGCGCCGTCAACTGCCGTTCCTGGTCCGTCAGCCCACCGGAATACCGCAGGTAGGAAAACAGGAACAACGTGCCAAGGATCATTGTAATCAGCACCGCTCCGGCCAGTGTGCCACGCCAGATCCAGCGGCGGCGCTCCTCGGCGCGCGGGTCAAAGCGGCCAAGACCAGCCTCGGGGAAGATCACGTCGGTCAGCAGATTGCGCAGGAAAAATGACCGCTTTTCGCCGTGGCGCCGCGTCTCGGCCTGTGGCGGTTTCAGGCCCAGCGAAGTGACAATGCCCGCCAGCATCCGGTCGATGGGCGACCCTTCTTGCGTGGCGGAGGTAAAGTAATAGCCGCGCAACCACGGGCTTTCCTCATAGCGGCTTTCGCCGAATACGGCCTCGATCAGCACCTTGAGCGGGCCCGTCAACTGATCCATCTGCGACGGGAAACGGAACACCTCGGCGCGTCCCGAAAGCGGCAGATCATCCGATATACGTGCAACCAGACGTTCCTCCATCGCCACTTGCAGCACCTGCGCCTCGCGTTCGACCGTGACGGTATCGACCCGGTCGGCCGTGGGCAGCGTGGCGCCCCAGACCTGTTCGCGCTCGCGCGAGTTCAGATCGCCGAAGAACGCCTCGAACCCCGGCACCAGGTCAGCCTTGGTGATCATGAGGTAGACCGGCAGGTTCATCTCAAGTTCTTCGCGCAGTTCGGTCAGGCGTTTGCGTATCTCGCGGCCGTGTTCGCGGATCGACACGTCGTCGCCTGACAGTTCCTGCACCGACAGCGTCAGGATAACCCCGTTCAGCGCCCGGCGACCCCGGTGTTTTTCAAGCAGCTTCAGGAAGCCCTTCCATTCCGCCGCATCCGCATCCGGGTCGCTTTGCTGCTGGACGTACCGCCCGGCGGTGTCGATCAGCACCGCGTCCTCGGTAAAGAACCAATCGCAATTGCGCGTGCCGCCAATGCCTTTCAGATCGTCAGAAAGGTCGATGGGGAAATGCAGGCCGGACTGGCGCAGCGCGGTCGTCTTGCCCGTGCCGGGAGGCCCGATGATCAGATACCACGGCATGTCGCGCAGAAACTTGCGCCCGCCGAGTTTCGAGCGCTTCATCTGTTCAAGGATGTCCTGAAACTTGGCGTTTACCTCGGCGATGTTTTCCTCTCCCGGGGCCGCCTGCGCTTCGGGTGGCGGCGCGGCCAGTTCCGACACGAAGGCGCGGTTGGCGCGCGCGGCGCGCAACTGGCGGATCAGCATCGACAGCAGCCACAGGATGATGATCACGCCGATCACCACGATACGCACCATGTCAGATGCCAGCGGGGCGGCATCGCCGACACTGATCAGGGGGCCATAGAGCCAGATCAATGTGCATAGGACGGCGATGCCGATGAAGGTCCACAGCATGCGGGAAAAGAGGATGCTCAGTATCTTTTTCAGAAATCCCATCGCTCAGACCTTCTTTTGCAGGACGATCTCTACCCTGCGGTTGCGGGCGCGGCCCTCTTTGGTGTCGTTGCCGGCGATGGGTTCGTGATGCGCCTTGCCTTCGGAAGCGACCAGTGCGGCGGGGACCCCGGCCTGCACCAGCATGTCAGCGATGGTTTTGGCGCGGGCTTCGCTGAGCCCCTGGTTCGACTGGAACGGATTGGACCGTTGGACCGGGACGCTGTCAGTATGGCCGATAACCCGGACCTGTCCGATGAATTCCTGGTTTTCGATGATCACTTTGGCAATGGATGCGATCAGCGGCCCGTAGCCGTCGTTCAGTTCCGCCTTGGCGGACCGGAAAACCTCGGGGTTGGAACCCTGCACGACGACGACGGCGATGGACACATCCTCGCGCCCGGTCAGGGCCGAGGCGGTGTCCCTGGGCGCAGCTTCGGCAAAGAGCGGCAGCAGTTCCAGCACCAGCGGCTCGATGGTCAGTTTCGGCGTGTCGAGCGTTTCGATCACCGGGCGAAAGATATCCGCCCGTTCCGGCGGTGGCAGAACGCCTGCCAGCGTATAAAGCTGTTCGCCCCGCGCCGAAAGCCGCATGCTGAGCCCGACATAGATGGCGGTGATCAGCGCGATGGCAATCAGCCCGATCGACCACAACGGCACGATGAACCGAGCCGGGGTATCGTCGGCAACAACGCCGCGCCAATGCGGCGCAAGCGGTGCATCCTCGGCGTCGCGGTCGCGCAGCAGGCGCGCCATCTGCGTGCGCAGCTGAGACAGCGCCGCTTCGCCCCCGGCACCCGAAACCCGGTGTTTGCCGCGAAATCCCAGCGACAGGCACAAAAACGCCAGCTCCAGCAATTCGGGGTCGCGTTCGGGATATCGCATCAGGTCCTCGATCAGATCGAAGAACCGCTCGCCCGCGTCCACGTTGCCATAAAGCGACACGACAAGCGGCATGCGTGGCCAGCCCGACCTGCCGCCCCAAGGTGTATTCAATGCGATGTCGTCCAGCAGCGCGGCGACGAACCACGCACCCTGATCAGCGCGCGACAGCGGTACGCCCGAAGACACCGCGTTGTCGCGCGCATAGGTCAGGTTGTCCAGCAGCCGCGCCCGCAGGATGTCCGGCTCTTCCGGCGCGATCGCGCCTTCCAGTTCGGGGGCAAGCCCGAGCAAGGGCGCAAAGGCGTTAACAAAGGGATTATCGTTGGCACGCGGATCGCGAAGTCGCGCCTCGATACCTGGCGCGGATCCGGGGTTGGCAGCGGATCTCCTGGGCTGCGGGTCTCGCTTGACCGGCCGTACCCGCGTGCGGCCCGCGTCGTTTTCCAGCCCAAAGGGATCATCACCATTCATAGCGTCACCGGCTTACCGCATAGCAGTCGATTTCAGGTTCCTTCGCCAGATTGCCCGCGACACCCAGCACGAAACCCGGTGCTTCGGCCAAGGATGCGAAATGTTCGGACGTCCGGTCAAGTTCCAGGCACAGCCGGTCCCCGTCATAGGGTATTTCGCGTGGCTGCGAATTGAGCGGCTTGAGCGGTATGCCCGTGAGCTTGGATGTCCAGAGCGCATCGAAATCATCGGCGGCCCCGACGGTCGCCTGATCGACAAAAATCTTGCGCAGCATCGCCTCGGACATGTCGCCACCGATGCGCAGCACGATGCGATTTTTTGCGATGATGTTCGGGTTGTCGATCCGGACCGTCCAGATGTTGTCGGAATGGCGGCTGACCTTGAGCGCGCGGGCCTTGGGTTCGACATGCCGCAGGCTCAGGACAAGGGACCGCAAGGTGTCGGCCAGTGCGGTGAAGGCGACCTGCGGATCAAGGTGGTCGTAGCGGGGCAGATCACCCAGCCTGCGCGCGGACGCGCCGTAGGTGGCCAGCTGTCCGGCCAGCCCGGCCAGTTCAAGAAACAACGCCGAGGGATGTATGTTATCCTGCTCGGCCAGATGTGCCAGCCGTTGTCTGGCGCGATTGGCGGCCTCCAGGATCAGCAGGTTCTCCATCGAGGCGCCCGATCCGCCCAGCACCATCGCACCATGTGCTTCGGCGATACGGTCAAGTCCGGTAACAAGTTCCTTGAGCAGTTGCCCATACCAGGTCACTGCTTCGATCCGCAATGCAGGCGCCAGAAACCCCGGGTCTATGGCAACCGCACCTTCCGCCGTCAGCCCTTCGATGCGGGTGATCGGCAGGGTCGCATATCCGGCCGTCTCGTCACCAGGCAACAACAGGCGCGGCGCCGCACGGGCGACCTCGATCTCTGACGGATCAGCCCCTTCGCGGATCGCATCGCGTGCCGTGATGAAGCTACCGCGCCACCGCATGCCGGATGGCGTCGCATGGGCTGCGTCGATTTCCGCCGCCCCGGCACGTTCGGCAGGCAGGCCCAGCAACACCAGGCCTGTCGCCGTGTCCGCCGTGACGGTGACCGGCGCAATTTCGACACTGTGATCCGGAACCGAGAGAATGGTGCCGTCCGGCAGGATCGCCTCTGCGGCCAGCAGCGCGACCTGCCCCGCTTCGAGCGCAACAGGGTCGATTTCGATCCGGCCAAAGCCGACGCTTTGCAGCGGCATGGCATCGACGGCCCGGCGCACCAGCCATTCGGTATGCCGGTCCTGCTGTTGCAGGTGCTGGGTACGCAGGAACAATCCCTCGGACCAGACGACCTTGTTTCTGTCAGTCATTGACGGTCATGCCTTTCAAACGGTGTTCATCGCGATGCCGCCCGAACCGACACTGATCATCAGTCCCTGATCGGCAACGGGTGCGGCGATCTTCTTGCGCACGGATTTGCCGGTGGGGGATCGGAATCCGGCGGTAACGCCAATCACAGTCGTGCCTGGCTGCACCGCTATCATCTTGGACACGACGGCACCGGGGGCCAGAACAATCTGATCCGCCTTGATCAGTTCTCCACCGATCGCGGCCTGCGGGTTTTGCAGCGCAAAGATATCAGCCTTGTCGAAATTGCCCGACCCGGACATTTGCAGCACGGTCAGCGTCACCGGACGGTCCGATCCGTCCGGTCCGGTGTTCATGCCTGGCTGCGCCTGGGCACTGATGCTGAGCACCGGGGCGGCGGATTCCATGCAGCCCGACAGGGACAATGCCCCAAGCGCGCTGCCGCTCAGCAGGAAAGTACGGCGTTCGATAATCATGTCACGATCTCCCTTCGTTTTCATAAGCATCCCTGAAATCAGCGCCCACCTCGCCCAGGAACCGTTCTTCTGCAGCCTCGGCGATTTCCTTGTAGCGCTCCTTGTACAGTTGCCAGAGTTTGGCACTGCGCCCGCCTGCAATCAGTGTTTCCAGCAGACCGGTATCTTCCATTTCTTTTTCAATCTCGGCGGGATCAAAGCTGTCGATCATCCGGCGAAGCGCGGTCTGAAGCGCCGTCCATGTCCGCACCTGGTGATCAGTCAGATCGCGAAATGCCCATGCCACCGCATCCTCGGGCGACAGATAGCCTTCGCCGCGCGGTTGCAGCAATGATACCAGACCATCGTCAGTTGTCGCCAGAAACTTCAACGGATTGACGTTTGCGCTGGCGATCACCGTCTGGGCGACGCGAACCCGCTGTTTTTCCTGTGCGCGCGTCCGCAGGAGCAGCATCACCCCTTCGACGAGACCGCGCAGGCAGTGTCCGATTCGCTCCATCTCCTCCTCCGCGTCGCCGGGGGGCAGGCGCGACGGGTCTAGGCCCATGCCGCGAAAGAAGGCCGCGCGCAGAGCGCTGTCATCCGCGCCGGGTGCGACGGTCCGTTTGCCGGGCTCAGGCGCTTGTCCGACGGCGGCGGTGGGCGGTCTCGGCGCCTCAGGTGCGGCGGCCTCGTCCCGGGCAACTGGATCGCGGGCAGGCAGCTCTTGAGCGGGGTCGGATCTTTCCATTGCCGGTTTGACGCTGTCCAGTTCCGGCATCCAGCTATCGGCCTCGGGTGTTTTATCGCGTGGGGGATCGACGTCGAAATAGCTGCCGGATTTTCGGGGCTGCGCATTGGATGCGTCGGCCTTGTCCGACTGTTTTGGCGCATCATCGCGCGCACCGCGCAGATCCAGTTCGAACGGGTCGCGGCGGTCAAGTGGTGGCGGCTCGCGGACCGGTTCGCGCGACCGTTCGGTCACGCGGTTGTCTGACCGGACGCCGAACACATCCGGCAGCTCGGCGGGTCGTTCGCGCACCGGCTCTTCCGGTGTCTCATCCGCCCCGAACTCAAACGAGAACACCCCGGCCCCGGATCGCTTTGTCGGCTCGGCAGGGATCTTGTCCCGGGTGGTCACGGCTTCGACGCGCAGCACGAAATTGCCCAGATGCAGACGCATCCCCGGCTCCAGCGGGGCAGAGTTGCCGGCACCCAGAGGGTTGGCCGCATTGTCGATGAACAACCCGCCCGACGATGCATCCGTCACCATGATCCGGCCGTCTTCTTCGGTCAGGATCGCATGTTGACGCGACACGAACATGTCAGGATCGACCAATTGCCAGTCCGCATCGTCGCCGCGCCCGATCATCAGCTTGCCGCCGTTGTAGATCTTCTCCCTTTCGGCCTGCGCATGGGGCGCGTTTTCAAGAACCAGTCGAAGCGTCATGCCGCCCCCCTTTCGTTCAGTGCGGGCGCTTCGCGGTCGCCAATGTTGCTGAATGTCAGGTCTTCGGCATCCTTTGCGCCGTCGGGTGCCAGCCAGGATGTCCGGTCCAGCCGGGTAGCGCCAAGCTGCGCTGCGGAGACCTCGCCCGCTGCCAGAACCAGTCTCACGGAATAGGCCGTTTCACGACCCCCCGCGAAAAGGACGGCATGGCGCAACCGCTCCCAGGCCGCGGCGTCCTCCAGAAAGGTGGCGAACTGGGCATAGGTCAAAGGGCCAAGCCTGATTTCTGCCTGCCCGGCCCGGTCAAAGAAACGCGCCCCCGCAACGGCAGCGACATTCAGCCCGGCATGGGCCGATCCGATCCGGGTTTGCAGATGCGGCGGGATCTCGACCCAAAGGCCAACAAATTCCTCCAGCGCCACAGGAACGCCCAGCACGGTTTGAAGGAATGCGCACAGCCGTTCCGGGCTGCGCGCCTCAAGGGCGAGAGAGGTGGCATGGTGCAGCTTGGCCCCGTCCAGCCGCTGATCGCCGGTCACGGTACCCGGCAGCCCCAACCCGGCAAGGGCGCGCATCAGCGCGGTGACACGTCCGCCATCGCCATGCGCCACATGGACTTCGGCCCGCGCATCCGCCCAGGCCCGCCAATACAACGCGATGATCCGGTGCTGCAGCATGTTGATAAAATCGAGAAAGGCAGTGTCCGATGTCGCCCCTTCGCTGTCGCCCGCAAACCAGCGGTTCGACATCCGCATCATGATCCAGCGGGTCATGTGCAACGGCATCGGTCCCTCGGGGCCGATCAGACCCAGTACATTTTCCTGAACCTGCGTCGGCATGTCGTCAGTGCCGGGCGTCAGGCCGATGACATCGCCCGCAGCAAAGCCAAGGCGCGGCGATTGGCCCAGCCGTGCAGGTTCATTCTCCGCCCCCCCGGCCCGGCCAAATCGCAGCGTTTCAGTCTCCAACTGCCGCAACAGTTCGAAAAAATCCATTCTGTTGGCTGCTTTGGCCAGCGCAGTCAGATCTGCGCGCGGGTGCCGGGCGTCATCGGCCATGATATCTCCGTCTGGGTCTGTGAAAGCCGCGTGCGGGTGCGCACGAACGAATTTATGCCAGTATGGCGCGTGAACAGCTGCGCCAGCAACGCTGACAGCAACAGGCGGCTGCCCCCTGAAAGGACGGTGTCATCGATGTCCAGCGTGATCTCCGTACCGTGCCCGAAGCAAACCGGGCCGGGCCGGGCGATACGTTCGATCAGACGTGTTGAAGAGACCCGTGTCACCGACTGCCCGTGCCGCGCAAGGTTCGGATCGCCACGCCTGGCGTATAGCTGGATCAGCGCACGCAGGGGTTCGGCGTCTTTTTCGTCGGCGGCCAGCGAGATGTGGTTCAACGACAGCTGCGATATCCAGCGCCACGTCAGATCGTCCAGCTGAGATTCGCCTGCGGCACCGGAAGGCAGCGTGGCGCGCAGACTGGGCCGCGGTCTGCGCATCGGGCGCAGCAGGTCGATCTCGGTCACCGGGTCGCCTGTTTCAAGAGTCAGTCGTGGCGTGTCGTCCAGGATCGGCAGGTCGCGGTTGGTGCAGAGGGCCCGGATATCCAGCCGCCGGATCGGTTTCGCATCGCGGCGGTTCGCCGGGCGCGCGACGGAAACATAAAAATCGTCACCGCCATAGCTCGACCGCGTCTGACCCCGGCGCACCTCGTCGGTATTGGGCCTGCGCGGTCGGCGTTCGAAGGCATAGACATGACCGCTGTCTGACTGTTGCTCGACTGAAAACAGCGGTGTGACCCGCGCGCCCGGCCCCTGCGCATCGGCGTCCTCGACGCGCAGCAGCCGGTAAATCTCGAAATCCCAGGGCCGGGTACGATCGGCATGTACCAGATGGCCGGGCCGATGCGGCGACAGGTCGACAAGATTGCATTCATGTTCGAACAGATTGACGATGGGGGCCGCGAACAGCCGAAAATCACTGGCCTTCACCCCGGACAGCGAGGCATCGCTGGACCGCAGCAGCACGATCACCTCAAGCTGGTTTTTCTCGCAACGCCTGATCGTGTCGCCCAGTCCGGCAAGCCGGGTTGCAAAGAACCGTTCCGGCATCAGGAAATATTCGCGCAGCAGGCGGTAGCCCTCGAATGAACTGCGTACTCGGGGCAAGAGCGCATCGTCGTCCCCCACCCCGATCATGGCAGGCGCCGGGCCGACATCGAACGGCGCTTTCTTGTCGGCCGGGCGCGACAATATCGGCCCACCGAACCCGAACAGGGCATCGAAAATCGCACCGCCTCTTGCGCCTGCACCGAAATAGAGGTCGAGGTTCTTCAGCGACAGTTCCGACAGGCTGCCCGCGCCGCGCCGCTTGATGGTGATGCGTAGTCCCGCTTCGTGATCGCGCAACTGCGTCTCGGGCACACCAGCCTGTGCCAGCGCACCGCGATCCTGCAGATATTCCGCACCTGCCAGCATGATCGGCCACAGATGCACGGTCTGGGACGTGGTATAGGTCGCACGTGTCTGCAACCCCTCGCGCAGCGATGCGACAAGCCTGGTACCGCGGCGCACCTGATGCCCGTCCAGCATCCTGTCGACCTGCGGCCCGGGGGTCAGCGTGGCCATCGTCATCGCCGGGGCCGGACCGGCCAGATCGGGATAAAGCGCATCCAGCAGGTTGCGCACATAGCGAGAGCTTTCGACGTCGATCTTGAGCCGGGTGCGGGCCGCCAGAAACGCCACACCTTCCAGCAAGCGTTCGACGTAGGGGTCAGGACAGGGCACCGAGGTGATCGACAGGTTGCCCGCCACATTGGGATGCAGTGCCGCAAATTCACCGGCCAGCGACCGGATATGGGTCAACTCATCCTCGTAATATTGTAGAAACGCCTGATCCATCAACGGTCCTCCAGCGCGGTGACGGCCTGTCCGTTGTCCAGGTCGATGGAAGTGGACAGGCGCAATCGTTCGGGCACCGGTGACATCAACAGCATACCGTCGATTTCGATGCGCATGCCGGTCTTGTCGCCCACACGAACACGCACGCGCAGCCCGTCCTTGCGCAGGCGCGGTTCAAAGACCGCCAGCACCTCGCGGATGGTCCGGGCCAGCGCATCTGTGTCGAAATCCGACCCGATGCGTCCCGAAAACGAGGGCACGCCATAGTTGACCACGCTGGCGCGTACCTCCGGAAAATCGGCCAGAACGCTGGCCGGATTGGGATGGTCCAGTGCTTCGCGTTCGGTCAGCAAGAATTCCGCCTCCAGCCGCTCGATGTTGAACAGCATTTCGATGTCACGCCGAACCGCTTCGCGCAGGACCTCCGGCGTCACCACGATACCGCCATCGGCAAGCCTGCGCCGTTGCGCATCCCGCGTGATAAGACGATGCGCCAATGCGCGGCTGTCGTCATCCAGATCGGGATGCGCCGCGATGGCACGGGGCCCCCCTGCGATCAACGCATCCACGTCTGTCGCGCTCAGCCCCGCGCGGCGCATCAGTTCAGCGTTCAGTCCTTTGGTTTCCGCCTGAAGACCCGGCAGGTCGTCAACCAGCCGATCCCAGAGCGAAGGCTGAACCGCTTCCTGCAACGCTGCACGGGGCGGGTCACGTTCAACAGACATGCGCGATCCCAGGTCTCAGCGTCAGACTCCTGCCGCCAGGTCGTATTCGATCTCGTGTTCGTCACCAGCCGAGTGATCATCAGCCTGAACGGTGTACTTGATCTTGACCTCCTCGAACGCCAGACCGACAGATTCCTCCATCACCTGGCCATCATTCGCACCGACGCCCAGAACCTCGTATTTCGAGATGATGGTGTTCGTGAGGGTGATTTCCAGATAATCAAGATGCGCCTCACCGCTGTCCTTGCGGACATAGATCACGATCTCGTCGAAGGATTTGGCCTGCATGGCGGCAAGCGCCAGATAGGGAGACGACGCATCATAAAACTTGCGGGCATAGATCGATCCGATCTGCGCACGGCTGCGTGACCGTCCCTTGCCGACCTGCGCCGATGCGGCTTGTTCGATGGACCACATCAGATCGTGGATGTCGATCTCGTCCTCGTGATCGGCGCGCTGGGATTCACCGGCAATATCCGGTATCTTCATATATCCTGTCAAAGGCATGTTGGTTCTCCACTTGGTTCAAGTTGGTCTTACGTCTTGACGGAAGGAAGCTCTGAAACCAGCCGCAAACTCGCGTTGATCCCTTCCAACTGGTAATGCGGGCGCAAGTAGAAACGAGCGTTGTAATAGCCCGGACGCCCTTCAACACTGTCCACCTGCACTTCGGCGGCGGCCAGTGGTCGTTTCGCCTTGGCCTTGTCGTCTGCCATGGCCGGGTTCGCCAGCACGTAGCGGTTGATCCATTCGCTCAACCAGACCTGCATGTCAGCGCGTTCCTTGAAGGTCCCCACCTTGTCGCGGGCAATTGCCTTGAGATAGTGGGCAAAGCGACTGACCGGAAAGAGATAGGGCAGGTTGGCGGACAGCCGTTCGTTTGCCTGGGCGTCGGGGTCCACCAGGCGGCCGGCACGGGTTTCGTCATCCTGCAAGGAATGCGCCCCGATAAAGGCGGCCACATCCGTGTTCTTGCGGTGCAGGATCGGCATCAGCCCCAGCTTGGCCAGTTCGGCCTCCCGGCGGTCGTCGATGGCGATTTCGGTCGGGCATTTCATCGCCACGGAGCCATCGTCGGTCGGGAAGGTATGGACCGGCAGGTTCATTACCGTACCACCGGATTCCACGCCCCTGATCTGGGTGCCCCAGCCTGAAATCTTGTGGCTGCGGTTGATGTTGACGCCCATCGCAAAGGCCGCGTTCATCCAGACGTAATTGTCGTGGTTCCCCGCGATGTCCTCTTCGAAGTCGAAACCCTTGACCGGGATGGTATCCGCGCCATAGGGCAACCGGCCCAGAACGCGCGGCATCGCCAGTCCGATGTACCGGGCATCTTCGGATTCGCGCAGCGACTGCCAGCTTGCATATTCGGGGCTGGACACGATCTGTTCCAGCGCCTGGGGATTGGGCAGTTCCTGCCAGCTTTCCATGCGGAACAACTGCGGTGCCGCGGCTGCGATAAACGGTGCATGGGCCGCCGCGGCAATGCCCGAGATATTGCGCAGCAGGCTGACGTCCTTGGGGTGCTGGCTGAATTCATAGGCCCCGATGATCGCACCAAAGGGTTCGCCGCCGAACATCGAGTATTCATCCGAATAGATCTTCTTGAAGATCGGTGACTGGTCCCACATCTGCCCTTCGAAGTCCTGCAGATGGTCGGCCAGATCGTCCTTGCGGACGTTCAGCACACGCACCTTCAGCTTCTGGTCCGTTTCGGTGTTGTTCAGCAGATAATGCAACCCCCGCCAGGTGCCTTCCATCCTGGTGACTTCAGGTGCGTGCAGGATCTCGTTCATCTGGGTGGTCAGGATCGAATCTATGCCTGCGATCAGAGATTTGATCGACTTGACCGCATTGCCGGAAATCGCCGTTGTACCGGAGCGTTCCCTGGCGGCCAGCGCGAGGTTCTGGACCAGCGCCTGCAATTTCTCGCCATCGCTGTCTTTGACCCGGAAATCCTTTTCCAGCAGTTCGCTGAATTCTCCCAGATCAAGCGCTTCGGCTTCGGCGGCTGCGCCACCTTGCTTGAGCTTGTCGTCGGCCATGCTTATGCCCCTTCCTTGTCATCTGATTTGGAGGATTCCATCGCCGCCTCCGCGGCCTGTTGCAGCAGCGGTTCGTTGCTCAGCAACTGCGCGATGCGCTTTTCTGCGTCGACCTTGCCGTCCATATAGCCCAGCAATTCTTCCAGCTGCCGCCGCATCTTGAGCAGTTCGGCCAGCGCCGGCACCTGTTCGGCGATCTTGTCGGGCGCGAAATCACCCATGTTCTTGAACTCAAGATCGACGAACATCTCTTCGTCTTTCTCTTCCCCTTCCGCGACGGGCAGCGTGTTGGGCACCCGCGCCTTGACCCGCGGGCTCAGCGCTTCCATGAACTTGTTGAACCGGCCCGCATCGGTTTCGACGAAACTGCGCTCTTCCAAAGGCTTTTTAGCCTCGCGGGTTTCGGAATCACCGGCCAGATCGGCCATCACACCCATCACAAAGGGAAGTTCGATGGTCGTGGGGCTGCCGTAATGTTCGACGTCATAGGCGATCTGGACTCGCGGCGCCCGGTTTCGCTCGATCACTTTCTGCTTACTGTCGGCCATATCGAGATTACCTTTCTGTTGCTGCTATTTCTTGCGTTCGTCTTCCACACCCGCGATGCTGCGAAATTCCTTGAGCCCGGAGGGCGCGATTTCCTCCATGAGCTGTAGAAAATCCATCGCCACCATCCGGCGCATCCGGCGTGCGAGGTGCGGTATCGGGCTGGACGGCTCGGTGCGTTCGTAAAAGGCCACGATCCGATCCAGGGCCCGTTCAACATCAGTCCTTGAATTTATGTCTCCTGATCCACCACCCGCGCCAGTCATGAATTCCTTACCTGTCTGAGCGGCAGATGCGCCCGTTGAAATGACATCGGCTGGCGCGTCCTCGACGGTCTCGGCATCCTTGCCGGTATCCTTGCCGGTGTCGGCGCGCGCTTGCTCCAGCGTTTCGCGCGCCTTCGCCAGCAGTTCGGTCAGTTCCGGCAGCGCCAGCCCCGGCGCGCCACCAAGACCAGCCTTTTCGGCCAGCTTTGCGATCAGCGCCGCCAGCGCCTTCTGGCAATCGTGCAGCGCCGTGATCAGTTCCTCTGCGCGTTCGGGTTCTTCTGCTGCCAGCTGACGCCCGGCCGCCTTGACCCGGTTCACCCGCTGACCATGCCGGGCGACCAAGGCATCCTTTTCTGCCTGCCCCAATCCCGATGCCGCCCTGTTCAACACCTCGAAATCGGACAGGGCTGCCTTGGCCAGATCGTCGCTCAGGATCGGCCCGATGCCGCGCGGGTTCAGCACGACCGAGAACTTGATATCGCCCAACAGTCCGTTGTCGTCGTTATCAAGCTGGCGCAGTGCATTGGTGCGCGGCAGGGCCGCGGCCACCGGATCGTCGCGCTCGCGCAGTTCCGGGTGCAGGCTGTCCCAATACTGGTCCAGCGTATCGGTCAGCAGCGCGAGGCCATCCCTCAGCCCGACGAACCCCTGTTCGGCATAAAGCGCACGCACCACAACACACAGCAGGCGCAGGTCGCGGCCCTTGGCCGCCAGCGCCAGCGCACCGTCGAAAACCGCGTCCCAATCCACATCCGGAGCAGCTTCGTTGATCGAACCGTCGCTGTTCAGACGGTTTTCGCGCGCGGCAGGCTCGATCAATCGCTCCAATGAATGGAATCCGGCCTCGTTTCTAAGCTCGATGCCGGAAGGAGTATCCTCCCCAAGCGGTTCGAGGAGGCGTGTAATATCCATGCCTCGGACCTCAAAAAAATTAATAAACTCACAAGAGTGTTACAGATTACTTCGATTCTTGCAACGATTGCGGTGCCGGTCACATCACAACCGGCAGCGGGGTGTTGGCACCCTTGTTTCCATCGACAAATCGGCCGTTGGCGTGTTACGATCATGGTGTGCTTTGGCATTTGTCGCCGCTGGCCATTCTGCCCTCTGTCGCGGATCGACGTCACTCAACACCGGAGAACCCCATGGAACTCAAGGAACAAGTCGACGGTGTCGTGATCGGCCTGTTGCTGGGCTTCGAGGACGGAAGGCCGCTGGTTGTCTATGCCGGCAATCCGGCGGACCATGCCACCCCGGCACGCAGTCTGACCCAGTTGGGCGCAGATGACGCCGGATCGGAAGTAGCGCTGTTGTTCGAGGATGGCGCGCGCGACCGTCCGCTGATTGTCGGGCGCATCGTCGAACCTGTCCGCGCCCCTGAAGACAGCACGCCAAGGGTGATCCATGACGGGCAGACTGTCCGCATCCAGGCTCAGGAACGGATCGAGCTGCGGGTCGGCAAGGCCGCGATCATCATGGAAAAGGACGGCCACATCACCATTCGTGGCACCCATCTGGTCAGCCATGCCTCGGCCAGCAACAGGATCCGCGGCGGGTCCGTCAACCTGAACTGATGTCTGTTCCCGTCCTCAAGGACATCCTGCGCCAGCACGCCGAAGAGGCGGCGCATCTGTGGTGTGTCTATGACTGGCACCTGCTGCACCCGGACGAAAACCCCGACATGGATGAGGAACGGCTGGCGCGGTTGGTGGACCGACTGAACGCGCATCTGGACGGGTTGCGCGTGGCGGGCAAACACGGCCAACGCATCGCGCAGGACCGCTATGAGGAATTTCCCGAAGCGGGCGAATTGTTCGTCCTGCGCATGCTGCAACCGGCAGCGGCAAAGATGACCGTTGAAACGCTGGATCTGGATGCGGTGCGGAATTATCTGGCGTCGAAGCTGCCGTCAGCCAGCTAAAGCGCCATGTAAAAAACCTGTCAAACCGGGCATATGAGATTAATAGGTCCAAAGCCTAGAGCGTTTCGGGATATACCTGAACCACTTGTTCGCTGCCTCTCCCTTCGGTCGAACGCGAAAAGTGATGTTGGATGTTTCAGGTTTATCCCGAAACGCTTTTATCACCCGGAAACGAAGTTCGCGACATTGCGACAGAGGTTCGCGCCCGGCCCCGAGGGTGGGCGCGGTGAGGCTTGGCGAACAATCCGGGCAGGGCGATAGATCTGAACATAGTAAAACGTCGGAGTAATTCGCGCCCGCCCTGGGGGGCGGGGTCGGGCGCGAACCGGATCGCAAGCGATCCGGAGGCAAATGGCCGATGTAACGTATATTGGGCTCATGGGACCAAGCCTAAGCATCATCAGGCAACCGCGATTTGGTTGATCCTTGTCCAGGCTTCGCCATCGAAGCGCAGCACATCCTTCTCGCCAAGGCTCCAAAGCACGTTCTCTCCTTTGCCGAGGTTGTAAAACGTCTTCGCCAGCATCATCGCTTCTGGCACTGGCACGAATCCGTCTTCGGGCGTCCAGGTCAGCAAAGCGCGGGTCATGGCGCAATAGATTTCACCCTGGAAATCCTGAAGCCCCCAGATATCCCTGATCGGGCTTGGCGGCGTAAAGAGGACAAATTCGTCGCGGCGGCCTTTCGCCATGATACCGCTGATGCCGCCCAGATACACAAAACCGTCATCGGCGCAGAGGATGCTGATGAAAGCCAGGTTGGTCGCGCATTGGACCGGTGTCCAGACGGACCCGTCATACCACCAGATCACCCCATCACGGCCCGCCGCGTAAATCTCGGTCCCGGAATACCCGGCTATCGCTTCGAGATGGTTCTTGGGAAATTCGTCGCGCATGCCATCGCCCGGTCCGAATTCAACCCAATTGTCCGGACCCTGACGCCGGTAAACACGAAGGTTGGCACCGCAGGCCACGATATCTGCTCCCGCCGCTGCAACGCCCCGCACGGGTCTTTCATCCGGATCAATGGTTTCAAGCGTTGTGGCACCATCTTCGAATATCACTGCTTCGGCATACTGACCAACCGCGATGCGCGTCTTTCCGGCGTTGGCATAGGTCAGGGCAGAGACCTCAAAATCAAAGTAACCCAGTTCCGTCGCCTGCGTTGGGGTCAATTCATAGATCACGGCATGCGGGTTCTCGAAATCAAGCGCAAATTCATCGACGACAAGTCCGAAGAAGGCCTCATCGTCGTTGCGCACGGCGGCCCGCGTCAAAGACGTTGATTCAAGGATTGGCCTCATTTGTCATCTCCCAAAAAGCATCTAGGCTGATGCGAGCCAGTCAGATCGCAATGACGCATAGACCCGCGCGGGACCTTCCTCTGCCGGTCCTTTGCCACATCGGTCGGCCCTCAGCGGCTGGTCAGGCGCCATGCCCAGTTCATCGCAGTGATACGAGTCCAATTGCGCCTTCAGACAGGCATCACTGCAATCCGAACAGGGAAAGACCACCTTGTGTGAGCGGATCGATTCATCACGCATCTCTTCATAGGTCAGGCTTTGCTTGCTCTCCATTTCCACAACGATGAACGGTTCGGTCTTTTTGAGAACGGGCAGGTCAACGGCTGACGCGTTATCCGACACGAAAGCACTCATCTCCGTGTGCATCATGCCGTGCGATCCGGTCGTGTTGGAACATCCCTCGGCGCACACACATGGCGCGTCTGTGGCACTGTAGGGCGGCGGTTGAACATGTCCGGCAGGCGCCGGAACAGGTGCCGGGCAGATATCAATCGGGAAGTCATCGGGCCCGATCTTACCTTCACCCCGTCCGTTATTGTAAAAACCGGACGCGGGCACCATATGGTGACCGGTCTGTCCCGGACAGGGGCATTGGTTGCTGGTGCCCTTGGGTGGCAACCGGCACGCCAGCGCGGCGAGACATGGATCCATCTGCGCCGTGTCCGCCATTTCCATGAGGTCAGCGTTGTCGCGAAAACTCGACCCCATGACAGGGATCGTCGTGTTGTAGCCGTCTCTGGTTCCCATAATATCGCCGCGTTCGCCGATCGACAGGTCCAGCGCCGCTTTTCTGCATGCTTCGTCAATGCCTGCCTGGTCGCCACAGGCCTCTTCGGCCTTGTCATAGTCGCTCTTGCAGGGGTCTCCGTCTTTCGGCGGGTTCGGGCTTCCGATTTTTGGAAAGGGGGGCACATTCGGAGGCGATCCATGATTGTTTGTCTGGATGTCAGAGAACCGGGTCAGGTTCTTGCCCTCGGCTTTGACGTTCATCGAGAAGGCTTGCGAATACGCCTTGCCGGTGTTCTTGGAACTGATGACACCTTTCTTGGCGGCGCAGCCCGCCTCGTCTCCGCTGGTTTTGGTAAAATAGGAACTGTTCTTGAGATTGACGGTCTTGCCGCCAATCTTGACCGTGCCTGTGCCCTTGTCGGTGTCCGTATCAAAGCCGAAGTTCGGATAGGGGATCGGCACGCCGGGCGGTGTCGCCGGATTTTCCGGGGGCGTCATGCAGACATCGGGAAAGGCCGCGATGACCTTGTTGGCCTGTGCCTTGCAGGACACTTCGAGCTTGTTTGCAAAAACTGTCATGCGGCGGCCCGCTTTCGTTCTGCCGTCTGAAAGATGGCGGAACCGCAAGTGCCGTCGTCGCCGGAGGCTTCGACCATGATGCGGTGACCGTCGGCATAGCCTTTTTCAAAACTTTCAAGGCCCCAGCCCACCATCAGCGGCACAAACGCGGCACCGATGTTGCCCAGGCAATCGCCGGGGGTCCAGATCGGCTGGGGATCGCGGTGCAGGCGCATCATGCGTTGCATCGCCAGCGCGCTTTGCTTGAAAAAGAATGCCTCGCCTGCCAGATCGGTGATGCGGAAATCTATACGGCCAAAGTCCTGAAGCCCGCTCATCTCAAGCGCGTCGCGATAGGCCTGCGTCATGCCATCGCCGCGCAGCGGCAGGTCAAACACGTCCTCGGCCTTGCGGTTATAGATATAGGCCTCTTCCCGGGTCAGCCCCAGACCTGTCAGGGCAAAATGCGTCGGTTTACCCGGCGCGCACAGGATGGCCGCGGCGGCTTCTCCGGGAAGGAAACCATTGGCATTGTCACCGGTCAAAAGGCGATTTTCCCGCAGGAAATGCGCAACCGCGGGCCCGTTCAGCAAACTGTCGACACCGATGATCAGTACATGCCGGGCCTCGTCCCTGGCAAACATGCGCCGGGCGCGTTCAAGGGCGATAAAACCGGAGGGGCGGCCATGCGAGACCACCTGCATCCTGGTCCGTTCGGACAGTCCTGAAAATTCCAGCACGCGGGCGGCAAAACGGTCTACGTTGCGTACCACCTGGCCGGGGCGGGTGGTTTCCGCAAGACACAGGATCAAGGACATATCCGCCTGTGCCCCGCCCTGCCCCTGCAGCGCATCCACAATCGCACCCGCCGCCAGATGCGCCAGCCGTTTCTCCCCGATCCAGTTGCGCGGCAAGGGGACGGGCGCGCCCAGCAGCCATGCCCCACCCGGCGCGACGAACTGTGTTTCGCAAAATCCATCCAGACCGGCGCGCATGGCGGCACAGGCCGAAGCCCGGTCCAGCCCGACGGCCGTTACCATGCCTGCCGAGAGGATGTTCACCCCTGTACTCATGCGGCGGCCTCGCTGTCGCTGGGACGACCGAAGCGCTTGCCAAATGACCGGTAGGCCTTGCCTTTGGATTTGGCGCGCACCAGCCCGCGCGGCGGTGTCCCGATCCAGGCTTCGGTGAATTCGGTGATCACGCGCCGCATCGGCACATCGACGCGCCAAACCATCGACATCTGCCGCGCTTCGGTGTCAAAAATCAGCGTATCGGGGCGCAGGACACCCTCCCAGGCCTTTTCCCAACCGCGAAATATCTGCATCGGCAGTTCGGTCTGCGGCAGGCGAAATTGTTCGCGCCCCTTTGGCGTCAGGTTGAGCAGCGTCACCTCGGTGCCGGACGCGGGCGGCGCGATCTGCTGATCCTTCCCGACCTGCTGGTAATAGCGTTCGTCGAAATCGGCCGGTAAAAACGGAAACACTTCGTCCTGCCATTTCTGATCGTAGGTGCCGCCAAATTTCAACCGGTCTGCCCGCCCGCGCCAGATCGGTCCCAGCGCCATCGGGCGATAGTCTTCGAAGGGCGAGGTGACCTCGACACCCACTTCTTCGGTGTTCGGAAGCGGCGCGCCGGTCAGCCGATCGCGGTTGCGCGGATGCGCGTAGCCGCGCCCAACGGGGTTCATCATGTAGGCGTGCGGATTTGCTGCATCGGGGTTCAGCCGGTCAGTGCCGCCGAATGCGGTGTCATAGCCAAAGGCTTGCCGTGTAAACGGAAACGGATCGGTTGCCATGATCGCAGGGCCGACAACACGCCATTCGCGATGGCCGACGACCATCAGCGTCTTGTGCCAGCCGCCCACCCGCAGACCAACCTGCACGCGCGGCACCTTGCGGCCCCCGGGGCTATAGGCCGCGCCCTGCAGCACCACGTCGCAGGCAGGTTTGCGAAAGGCGAAATCGGTTTCCCATCGCGTTGCGGAAAAACCCGGCTCACCCGTAACCTCATCGGCATAGACAAGCGGCATCTGATCGGCTTCGGGAAGCAGGGTCATCTGGCCGCCATCGCGGTCGGGAAAGGCCCAGCTGCCCTTGACGACCATCACGAAAAACTCGCGCCCGGCCACGTCCATCGCAACGATGTGCTGGTGGCGCAGCCCGAGGCGGTTATACACAATCATGCCGCGCTTCCCACCTATTCGAACGCGTAATCAAAACCATCTGCGCCGCCCGTCACCGTGACTTTGCGCAGGGTGGCTCCGTCCAGACTGTAGGTCAGGATACGGCGGCTGAGTTCGGGCATCAGCGTATTTGTCAGAATAGCGTCGATCATCCGTCCGCCGGATTCGATTTCGGTCGCGCGGGCCTTGATCACATCCATCGCCCCGTCGCCGATCACCAGTTCCGCACCGTACCCTTCGAGCAGCCGCTTGGCCACCGACCGCAGCTTGTGGCCCGCAATCACCTCGATCATCGTATCGGACAGCGGATAATAGGGGATCGTGACAACCCGCCCCAGCAGGGCCGCCGGAAAGACACCCAGCAAGGGCGCGCGCAGGGCGTTGTTCAACTCTTCCGCATCGGCCTTGGTCTTGCCATCCTCGGTCAACGCCATGATCTCTTCCGACCCGACGTTCGAGGTCAGCAGGATCAGCGTGTTCTTGAAATCGATGCGCCGCCCCTCGCTGTCATCCATCATGCCCTTGTCGAAAACCTGAAAGAAAATCTCGTGCACGTCCGGATGTGCCTTTTCGACCTCGTCCAGCAGCACCACCGAATAGGGCCTGCGCCGCACGGCCTCGGTCAGAACGCCGCCCTTGCCATAGCCCACGTATCCCGGCGGCGCCCCTTTCAGGGTGCTGACCGTATGTGCTTCCTGATATTCGCTCATATTGATCGAAATCACATTGTCCTCGCCGCCATACATCAGGTCGGCCAGCGCCAGCGCGGTTTCCGTCTTGCCCACACCGGACGGCCCGCACAGCATAAAGACGCCAACCGGCTTTTCCGGAGGTTTCAGCCCGGCCGCGGAAGTTTGAATGCGGTTCGCGATCATCTCCATCGCGTGATCCTGGCCGACGACACGTTCCGCCAGCGACGCTGCCAGTGCCAGCGCGCGTTCTGTCTGGCTCGACATCATCCGGCCCATCGGGATGCCGGTCCAGTCCTGCACGACCGAGGCAACGGCCTGCTTGTCCACGGCAGGCAGGATCAGCGGTGTTTCCCCCTGCGCCGTGGTCAGCGCCAGCATCCGTTCCCGCAGAGTGGCCAACGCGCCGTCGCGGTCGAAAGGTTCGGCCACCTCTGCCGGACCTTCAGGATCCGCTTTCATGTCGGCGTCCGGCGCATCTTCTTCAGGCACCGCGTCGCCGATCTCGCCGGTGTCATCAAGCGCAGCACCCGCACCGCGCAACTGTGCCCGCAGATCAAGGATTTCCGCGACCATTTCCTTTTCGGCCTCCCAGCGGGCGCTTGCCGCCTCCAGCGCTGTCGCTGCCTGTGCCAACCGCGCCTCGACCTCTGCCTTGCGCTCTGTCACATCAATCCCGATCGCCTCTTCACGGTCGATAATGCCCTGTTCGATCTCAAGGGCGGACTGCCGTCGCTGAAGGTCCTCGACCTCTGCCGGGGTCGCGTGCTGGCTGACCGCCACTCGGGCGCAGGCCGTGTCCAGCAAGCTGATCGCCTTGTCCGGCAGCTGGCGACTGGGGATATAGCGGTGCGACATCTTCACTGCCGCCTCGATTGCCTCGTCCAGCAGTTCGACGCGGTGATGTTTCTCCAGCACCCCGGCGATGCCGCGACACATCAGCACCGCCTTTTCCTCATCCGGTTCCTCGATCTTGACGACCTGAAAGCGGCGGGTCAGTGCCGGATCGGGTTCGATATGCTGCTTGTATTCCGCCCATGTCGTCGCCGCGATGGTGCGCAACTCTCCGCGTGCCAGCGGCGGTTTCAACAGGTTCGCGGCATCGCCTGTTCCGGCGGCACCGCCCGCGCCGATCAGCGTATGCGCTTCATCAATGAACAGGATGATCGGCGTGTCGCTGGACTGGACCTCTTCAATCACCGATTTCAGGCGTTTTTCGAACTCGCCCTTCACCGAAGCCCCCGCCTGCATCAACCCGATATCGAGCATCTGCAAATCGACGTTGCGCAGTTGCGGCGGCACGTCGCCCCGCGCCAGCCGCTGCGCGAAGCCTTCGACGACCGCGGTCTTGCCCACCCCCGCCTCGCCCGTCAGGATCGGGTTGTTCTGTTTGCGCCGCAGCAGGATATCGACGATCTGGCGGATCTCCGCATCGCGGCCCACGACCGGATCCATCTTGCCGTCGCGCGCGCGCGCCGTCAGGTTGGTCGCGAACTGTTCCAGCGCCGACTTGCCACCCGGCGCCTTGCGCGCAGGCCTGGCCCCGTCCTCGGCCGGTTTTGCGGGCGCCTCGATGGAATCGACCAGCAGATCGTCCAGCTGGGCCGCCATCGCCGACGGATCGATCTTGTCGAACTCAAGGCTGATCTTGAACAGCAGCCCTTCCAGCACCGGCACCTGAAGCGCGCCCAAAAGCACATAGGCCGACCGCACGGTATCATCCCCGAATTCCAGCGACCCGAAACTCCATGCTTCCTGAATGGCGCGAAAGATATGGTCGGAAAACTCCTCGACCGACCCGGCACCGTGGCGCAGCGCATCCGTGGCGCGCAACACGTCACCGTCGAATTTGTGCCGGTCCACCCCGGCCGATTCCAGCAACAGCGCAAAATCCGTGCCCTCCGCGTCGGCAAGGGCCGTGACGAAATGGATCAGCTCCACATAGGGGTTGCCACGTCGTTTTGCGGATTGCGCGGCCTCTGAAAATGCCTTCAGACATGCCGGATTCAGCTTGCCCACAAGCTCTTTGCGCTTGATCGTTTCCTGCGATCCGCGTGCGGACATATCAATATCCTCCAAAAAATGTTGTCGTAACGGGGTACTGATGAAATAATCAAAGTCGTTTTATAGTCTCCTATACTAGACCGAATTTGATTTTGAATCGACAACTTTGGCGGGCGATGTCCCGCCAACTGGAGCATTTGATGAAAACGCCGCTGCCGACGGATATCTTCAAGACCGGACAGGTGTTGAACAACACCTATGAAATTGCCGGCGTGTTGGGCCGCGGCGGTACCGGCGAAGTCTATCTCGCCCGCAACCAGATCAACGAACGCGACTGCGCGATCAAGGCGCTGAACGCTCAGTTCTCGGACAATGCCGAATACATCGACCTGATTCGCCGCGAAGACCAGATGCGCGCAATTCAGCACGATGCGGTGGTCCGCTATACCGAGGTGTCACGCTCTGATGCGGGCCATGTGTTTCTGGTGATGGATTACGTCGAAGGTCCGTCGCTGAGCGACGTGATGGAAGACCGCAAGCTGACCCCGCGCGAATTGCTGATCGTGGCGCACCGTGTGCTGGAAGGACTGGTCGCCACCCATGCGCACGGCATCGTCCACCGCGATCTGAGCCCCGACAATATCATCCTGCGCGGCGGCAAGCCCGAACGCTCGACCATCATCGACTTTGGCATTGCCAAGGATACCGCCGCGGGCGCACGCACCATTGTCGGCAACCAGTTTGCCGGAAAATACGAATATGCCGCGCCTGAACAACTGGACGGAAAGGCAACGTCTCAGGCCGACCTTTACGCATTGGGCGCGACCTTGCTGGCGGCATGGCGGCGCGACGTGCCTGATCTGGGCACCACACCCGGCGAAATCATGCGCCGCAAGGCCGCCGCACTGGACACTGACGGTGTGCCCGACCCGTTGCGACCGCTCATCGAATGGCTGACCCAACTGCGCCCGGAGGACCGTCCGAAAGATGCCGCCGAAGCGGTCGCCTGGCTGGACAGCCAGTTTCGCCCCGACACCGGGACCCAGACCGAAGGCCCGGGCGGCAAGGCACGCAAGCGCAGCCGCGCGCCACTGGTTCTGGGTCTTGTCGCATTTTGCGCGGCAGCTGTGGGTGTTGCCTGGTTCACCGGGATACTGGACGATCTGTTTGCCCCCGCCCTGCAGATTGCCTCCCCCTATGAGCTGACGGCGACTTTCGATCCCGATGGTGAACAATCGCTGATCGCCAACGCGCCGGATTCCGAAACCGCTACCGGGTTGCGCAATGCATATGCCAGTGCGGCCGGGACGCTTGCCAATCCAGGCGAAGTCACACTGGCTGCCGGCATGCCCACCCCCGATTGGCCCGACAATGCGGCTGATCTGATGACGCTTGCATCGGAACTGGAAAACTGGACGGTGACCCTTTCGGATCTGTCGGCAAACATCTCCGGCCTGGCGGCGTCGCGTGCGGCGCGCGACGCTGTGCACACAAGGTTGACAGCCTATGGCACCGAAGAGGGGCTGGACATTCGGACGGATCTTGTCGCCGGGCCAAGGGTACTGCCCGCTGCCGCACTCGAACCCTATCTCACCGAACTGGCAAGCTGCGGCCCGCTTAAACAATTGGACGGCACGCAGAGCGACTACGCCCTGTTCGATACCGTCACGATTATCGGCGATGTCGCCGCGAATACCGACGTAGAGACCATTCGCGCCGGTATCGAACCGCACCTCGGCGACCGCGATCTGAGGGTCGAGACCCGCACGCTGAACAAAGATCTCTGCGCCATCCGCGCCGCATTGCCACCGCTGGTCGCCGACACCGTGTCGATCTGGCTGGGCAAGGGCGAAACCGGCGAAGCGGCGCTGACCGGCGTCTTCACAACCGGCGAGAATCCCGTCGTCGACATCCAGATGCCGGCCACCCTGACAGGCGCATCCCTGTGGGTGATGGTCGTGGACAACACCGGAAAGGTGTTCCACGTCCTGCCCAACATCAACAGCACCGCACATATGATCGACGATCTGGGCGTGATCGAAAACGGCCTGCGCCGGGTGCGGATTCTCTGGCCCATCGCGGCGCTTGCCGAGGATCCGACGCGGCTGGCCATTCAGGTGACCGAGGACGATTACGGCAAGAGCGAGGTCATCGCGATCCTGTCCCGAACTCCGCTGTTCGACATGCGGCGCCCGCGCGACGAAAGTGTCTCCTCGGTCGCCGGGGCACTTGTCGAAACCCTGAAGGGCCGCGAAGACGAGATTCTGGGCATCGCGTCACGGATCATCGACGCGCGTCCCTAGTATGGCGGAAACGAAATGCGCACCATTTCCCACTGCCCCCGGATCGCTTGCGATCCGGTTCGCACCCGACCCCGCCCCCGTCAAACCGCAGGTTTGCCTTCGGCAAAACGGCGGGTGCGAAACTCCGACCTCGCAAGATGCTGCGAAGTATGGAAAAATGGAGATGCCCCGCCAAATGGAGGGCCGCCCTCGGTGTCGGGTGCGAACCTGCCGTTGAGAGCTGCATTCAATGAACCGAACTTTGAGTCCGGGTGACTAGGATCAGGATCAAATCGACCGCAACAGGATCGTCCCGGTGTCCATCGCCGACACAATGCGCTGGAACTGACGGCGCCGCTCCTGTGAGTTCTCCGTGGACCGGATCAGCACCGTCTGCGTTTCCTGAATGATCCGGGTCGCCTCGGCGGCTGCCTTTGGCAAGGCTTCGGTGGCGACCGGGCGCAGCGCCCGTGCGGTGCGGCGCGGTTTGGAGCCACCCTGTGCGATTGGCGCTGTGGGCAAGGTCCGGCTGGGGTTCTGCCGCACCACCCGTTCCAACCGGGCCGCAGTCTGGGCCACCGCCTCCTTGACCGCGGCGTATTCACCTGTGTTTGGCAAGGCGGCGGCAATCCTGGCGTGTTCATAGGCCAGACAGTCGATCACATATTCCCGCTGCTTGATCCTGCCGCAAAACGCACTCGCGGCTTTCAGTTCCGTCACGACCGCATTGGTGACGGCAGCCGAAAGCTCCCTCGCGGTCTTGCGTGGCAACGCCTCCGGACTGCCGACAGGGAACAGGAAATTCGACGTTTCGTTATTGGGATTATCCGGGCCGTACCCGCTTTCGTTATCTTGTGCGGATGATGCCGTCGCGATGCTGCAGGCCACAATGACGAGCAGAGCAAAACGTGTCAAAGAGAGATACATTTCCGTTACCTCCAATGTCTATGGCGCGGTGTCGGTTCCGCCCTGAATTGGTCATAAACTGCCTGCGCGCCGATCTCGCGCATCCTGACCTGCTTCGTATTATTCACCGCCGAAAATAACGGCTGCATAATCCCGCGCCGGTGTCGAAATAGACGTGGGAAAGATGCCCGATGACAACACGAAATGGTTCAGAATACCACTGCCATTCTGAACGCCCTCTCGCATCAGCAGAAAAGTGTACGGCTTTTTCAGCAGGGAAATCGGGGCTATCATCTCAACATTGAAGTTGATTCCTTTTTGCATTTCATTGAACCGAGGTACGCGATGCGCTGGCTTGTGATCTGCTTTCTGCTTGTTCTGCCATGGCCCGTTGCCGCCGCCGACAGGGTGGCGCTGGTGATCGGCGTGTCCGACTATCGGTCGATACCGCCGCTCAAGAACACGGCGAACGATGCCACTGCCCTTTCTGCCGTGTTGGACGGCATCGGATTTCAGGTCACCACCCTGATCAATGCCAGCGGAAGCGACATGCGCGCGGCCCTCGACACCTTTGCCTTCGAAGCCGAAACCGCCGATCTCGCCCTGGTCTATTTTGCCGGACATGGGGTCGAAGTGCAGGGCGAAAACTTTCTGATCCCGGCAGACGCGCAAGTGACTTCGAACGCGGACATCCAGAAGGAAGCCCTGTCACTCAACGATCTGCTGGCCGCAGTGGACCGTGCGCGCAAGATGCGGATCGTGATCCTCGATTCATGCCGCGACAATCCATTCGGCGACTTCATCGACCTGTCCAAACCGGTGCAATCGACAGCTTCTGGCGTGGCCACTCGCGGCGCGGGCGGATTGGCCCCACCGGCACCGGACCGGGGTACGCTGGTCGCCTTCGCGGCCAAGGACGGCAATGTGGCCCTGGATGGCAACGGCAACAACAGCCCATTCGCGCTGGCCTTGATGGACAAGATGAAACAGGAAGGGCTCGAAATATCGCTGATGTTCCGGCAGGTGCGCGATGACGTGCTGAGCCGCACCGGCAACAGACAGGAACCGCACACCTATGGGTCGCTGTCGGGCATACCGTTTTTCCTGGCCGGTGCGGGCGATCTGCCCGCACAGGTAAACGCCGACGATCCCAAACTGGCATGGTCCGCCCTGCGGCCCGAGGACGAGGCCCAGTTCATCAAACTGGCCGAGGCCGGCGATACCCGGTCGATGATGAACCTGGCCTACATGCGACTGAATCCGCAAGATCCACGCTTTGATCCATCCGCAGCCGCCGAATATATCGAACGCGCCGCCAAAACCGGTTCGCCCGAAGCCCAATATGAACTGGCGGTCCAGTACGAAGCGGGCAAGGGTGTGCCGCAGGACACCGCCCGCGCGCTGGAACTCTACCGTCAGGCGGCCCGGCAGGATTACCCTGACGCACTGAACGATCTGGGATTTTTCTATTATCAAGGCATGCTCGGCCTGCCCGCCGATCCCAAGACGGCCCTGATCTATTTCGAACGCGCGGCAGACCTGCGCCATCCGCAGGCAATGTACAATTACGCCGCGCTGATCGACGACGGGTTGATCCCCGACAAGACACCCGAGGATGCGGCGGAATACCTCTACCAGGCCCTGCGCGCCGGCAGCCGGTCGGTTCTGAAGGTACTGACCGACAATCCCGACCAACTCAAACTTGCGACCCGTCGCGCCCTGCAAACGCGATTGACCCAACATGATTTCTATCAGGGCTCCATCGACGGCGACTTTGGCCCCGGCACACAACGCGGTTTGCGCCGGGCTTATGGCCTGACGGAATAGTTGAAAAATTGGACAAAATCGCCAGAATATGTTCTAGTTCACAATAGATTTAAGCGCCCCGCCTTGAACATGAAACGCCGATACCCTGCCGCGCTTCGCGCTCTCGGGACATCGCCGATACCGGTTGTATCAGGTGAAAGGCGGGACGCTGTAGAACCCATCCCGGCGATTATTGCCGCCACCCGAATTTCTCGAACGCCGCAGCCTGCGGATTAATTTTATTCAGAAAAGGAATACCTCATGAAGTTCAAGGTCATCGCCCTGTCGCTCTGCACGCTGCCGCTTGCAGGTTGCCCGGAACCGCAGAAACCGGAAGCCCCCCCGGCGGCAAAAGCCACCACAGCCGCGCCGCAACCCCAAAAGGCCGCGGCCAAAAAAACTGCGCGCAAGGCCCCCGCACCGCAGGTAACCCCGGTGAAAAAGAAAGTCCCGCCACCTGTTGAGATACCGGAACCAAGCGGCGGCGGAGGGGCAGGTGGCGGTGGCGGCGCCGGTGGTTGGGGCGGGTGATGCCCCTCACCCCTTCACTGGACGCAGGTCTGCGCCATCTGTTGACGGGGCTGGCATTGGGCACATTTATGTCCACCCTCGCCCTGTCACAGGAGGCCCGGAACCCTGCGCGTCTTGCCGTGGTGATCGGCAATCAGGACTACGCCGAAATCCCCGATCTGGGCAACGCCCGCCACGACGCGGAACGCATGGCAGACCTGTTGCGGACCGAAGGGTTCACGGTCTTTGACGCTTATGACATCGACCGTCGCGGGTTCGAGGATCTGCTGCGCACCTCGATCCTGAATGTCTCCGACGGCGCGGAAATCGTGTTTTTCTATGCCGGTCACGGTCTGCAGATCGGTCGGCGGAACTATCTGCTTCCCGTCGATGTGGCCTTCGACAGCATCTATGACCTGCCGGTGGAGAGCGTGACACTCGACCGGGTGATTGAAGTGCTGTCGGCGCGGGGCGAGGTGCATGTGGCGATCATCGACGCCTGCCGCGACAATCCCTTTCCCGACAAGATGATGGCAGGAAATCTCGACGCCAGCCTGTTCGAGACCCGCAGCGGGTTCGATGCCTTCCAGACCCCTTTGAATTCGCTTGTGGCCTTTTCAACCGCTCCCGGCATGGTCGCCTTCGACGGTCAGGGCGGTGAAAACAGCCCCTATACCGCGGCGATTCTGGCGGCGGTCGATGCCTATCCGGATGACGACATCCTGTCGGTCTTTGCCCGCGTGCGCGAAAACGTCTACAAGACGACCAAGGGTAAACAGGTGCCATGGGAAAGCTCTACGCTGGTGCAGCCGTTCCGCTTGCGCAAGCAGGGCGTCCCGGTGCCGCCGGTGCTCCTTGCCGCTGCGGAACCGGCGCAGGAAGGTGCCAGCAGCGAAACCCGGACAGCATCGGAACCGGCCACCCTGCCCGCCGCGGTGACGATCACGGCGACATATGATCGCGACGTACCGCTGACCGCCGCGCTCACACGGGCGCTGAACCTGACCGAGGCATTGGATTTCGCCGTCACCACACCCCCGTCCGACGGCACCCTGAGCGTCGCGGACAATGGCATGATCTATCGCCCCCGGCTCAGCGAACGGCGCGCGACCACGCGCCAAATCGACCTTTCCGACAGCTTCACCCTTACCTTCGATCTGCCCGATGGCCCCGCCCCCGTGACAGTGTCGCTGGACATGGAGGTGAATGGTTGCGATCTGGCAGCGGGTGACGCGCTGGACCCGGGCGGCGTCGGCTTTTACCGGCTTCCCAACGAGATCGAAATCGCTCCCGCGCTGGCCGAATGCCGCGCTGCGGTGTCGCAGAATCCCGATATGCCGCGTTTCCGCTATCAGCTGGGCCGTGCGGAACAGGCCGCCGGCCTGTTCAAGGCCAGCTTCGACAGCTTTTCCGCCGCGGCAGACGCCGGTCACATCCGGGCACTGAACGGCACCGCGCGGTTGCTGATCACCGACAAGATCGACCGTGCAGCAGCGGACATCGCCGCCGATCCGGTCCGCGCAATGGCGCTTTATGATCGGGGGATCGCAGCGGGCGACCCCTTTGCGATGCACTCCAAAGGCCTGCACCTGCTGCGCAACAGCGACACCGATCAGGGGCGACAGGACGGGTTCGAACTGCTCGACCGCGCGGCAGAACTTGGCCACACCTATTCAATGAACGAACTGGGCATCTACTTCCTGACGCACGACACCGAACACTTCCTGCCCGAACGGGGCATGCGTTATCTGCGCGCCTCCGCCGCGCGAAACGACATCTACGGATATTTCAACCTTGGTTTTGTGGCGCAAAACGGGTTGACCGAAGACGGAACCGACCTTGCCGCTGCCTATGACTGGTTCGTGAAAGCTGCGGACGGCGGACATCCCATCGGCCCCGCGGCACTGGGTCGGATGATCGTCAACGGCCAGGTGCCGGGCCAGGGTCCGCAACAGGCGGTGGCGTGGTACGATAAAGGCCTTGCCCGTGGCGACGGATGGGGCGGTGTCAATGCCGCCGCGCTGATCCTGAACGGCACGGTGCAGGGCCAGACCCGCACCTCCGCCCTGATACGTCTGGCCAAGGCGCGACATCTGTCGAACACAAAAGCCTCCGAGACTGCTGCCGCACTGCTTGCCGACCAACCGCCAAAAGAACTGGCGCTGGCCACGCAGACGCTGTTGGTGGAACTGGGTGCGACCATGCCGATCGACGGCGCGATTGGCCCAATGACGCGGCGCATCCTCGACCGGATGGCGCAGGACCACGGCCTGCCGCCCGCATCGAACGACCGCTTGTCCGAGCTTGAAACCGCCGCGCGCATCTACTGGGCCGAACGCCCGACGCGACCTGACCTGTTCTGAACAGGACCTATAAATCCACAAAGGCCCCGCGAAACAAAAGCGCCCCCGAAACGAATTCGGGGGCGCAATCAGGTTCTGGTCCGGATCAGTTGGCTGAGGCCAATTGCTCAGGCAGGCGGAAGGTCCAGAGGGTGCCACCTTGGTTGAGGTAGTTCACCTTCTTGGCGACTTCACCACCCCAGAGCGGCACCGCCCCGCCCCAGCCGGAGATCACGGTCACATATTGTTCGCCGTCCTGTTCCCAGGTGATCGGCTGGCCGACAATGCCGGACCCGGTCTGGAACGACCACAGTTCCTCGCCGGTCTCGTCGTCAAAAGCGATGAACTTGCCTTCGGGCGTGCCGGTGAACACCAGACCACCCGCAGTGGTCATCACACCACCCCAGAGTGGGGCATCGTTCTTGAATTCCCACCTGGTCTCGCCGGTGTCGGGGTCGATCGCCTTGAGGCTGCCGATGTGATCCTCGTAGTTCGGTTTGATGGTAAAACCGGATCCGAGGTAGGCTGCGCCTTTCTTGTAGGTGATCGGCTCATTCCAGATGTCCATGCCCCATTCGTTTGACGGGACATAGAACAGGCCCGTGACCGGCGAATGTGCCATCGGCATCCAGTTCTTGCCACCCAGGAAGGACGGAGAGGCGAATACGACTTCACCCTTGTTGCCGTCGGCTGCCCCGGAGGGATCGCCGGGGCGGTTCATTTCGTTGAAGATCGGGCGGCCCGTGTCGTCGATGCCATTGGCCCAGGAAATATCCTTGACGAAGGGGGTGGCCGAGACAAACGCACCATCTTCGCGGTTCAGCACGTAGAAGTAGCCGTTCCGGTCGGCGGTCGCAAAACGCTTGTTGCCGGCGCGGTCGGTATAGGCCACGACCTCGTTCACGCCGTCATAGTCCCAGCCTTCGCGGGGGGTGGTCTGGAAGTGCCACTTGATCTCGCCCGTTGCCGGGTCGATCCCAAGACGCGAAGCCGCGTAGAGGTTATCGCCTGTCCCGTCGTTTTTCTGACCCGCGTCGCGCAGCCAGGAATTCCAGGGCGCGGGGTTGCCGGTGCCGAAGACCAAAGTGTCGGTATCCGCGTCATAGGAACCGCCCAGCCAGGTCGCCCCGCCGCCGGTCTTCCACATGTCGCCGGGCCAGGTCGCGTTCAGCGTGCCGGTCATGGTGCTCTCTTCGCCGTTGAGCATGCCCATGTGACCTTCGATCACCGGACGCTCCCAGACCATTTCTCCGGTTTCCGCATCACGGGCCTGCACTGACCCGACGATACCAAATTCACCGCCCGAATTGCCCGTTATGACCAGACCGTTCACGATCAGCGGTGCGGCCGTGTAGCTGTAGCCGGCCTTGTAATCCGCGATCTTCTTGTTCCACACGGTATCGCCGGTCTTGGCGTTCAACGCGACGATGCGCGCATCCAACGTGCCGAAATAGATGTTCTCACCATAGAGCGCCGCACCGCGGTTGACCACGTCGCAGCAGGGCAGGATGCCTTCGGGCAGACGCGCGTCATATTGCCAAAGCTCTTCGCCGGTTTTCACATCGATGGCATATAGCCGCGAATAGGACCCGGTGATATACATGACGCCGTCATGCACCAGCGGCTGGGTTTCCTGGCCGCGCTGCTTTTCTCCTCCCAGCGAGAACGCCCAGGCGGGAACAAGGTTCTTGACGTTGTCCTTGTTCAGGATGTCGAGCGGAGAGTGCCGTTGCAGGTGACGGCCCATGCCGTTGGTCAGCACATCCCCGGTGGACGCGGTATCATTCGCCAGCATGTCTTCGGTTACACCCGAACCCTGGCCTTCCGCAAATGCGGATGTCGCCAGCAGGCCAGCAACGACTGCGATCATGAATTTGTTCATATCTTCTCCTCCCATAAGCCCGTTTTTGGGCGTCATCCGCTAAGTGCGCGCAATCGCGGCACAGCCTCCATTGCCAGTACTATTCGCGGAAAAGAGGTCGATTGATATTGCACAATGGTCGTATGTTCGGCCTGCGACTTACAGCGCCCGACCTTATATCTGAATCATCGGGTGACACGGTGGCGCCCTGTTCAAACGTCTGGAACGCGCCCTCCCAGGATCGGGCGCGGCTCTCTCTGATCCGAACGTCCGCCTGTGCAAGGGAGAATTTCCCTGCCCAACGGCAATGCCCGGCGTTTTTCAGCAGCCTGCAAAAGGTCGGCGTTCAGGTCTTTCGTCCCATACGCGTGCGCGCCGGGTCATAGCCCGCCAGCGCCGCGCCGGTGAAGACAAGCGCGGCGAGGCAGGTCCACCCCAAAGCCGCACCATTGAACTGGAGATAGAGCGCAAAACGGATCAGTTCGACCGCATGGGTAAAGGGATTGACCGCGCAGATGTCATGCAGCAGCTCCGAGCTTTCCGCCATCTTCCACAGCGGGTAAAGCGCGGACGACAGAAAGAACATCGGGAAGATGACAAAGTTCATCACCCCGGCAAAATTCTCCAATTGTTTGATCAGGCTCGACAGAACCAGCCCCAGCGCCCCAAGCATCAGCCCGGCCACCAGCAGCGCGGGCAGCACGGCCACATAGCCCCAGCCCGGCATGGTGATCCCGAAAGCCGCCGCGATGGCAAGAAAGGCATAGACCTGCAGGATCGAGATAATCGTTGATCCGGCCAGCTTGCAGAACAGCAGCCAGCCCCGCGGCAGCGGCGAGGTCAGCAGCAGCTTCATCGACCCCATCTCGCGGTCATATACCAGCGACAACGACGATTGCATGCCGTTGAACAGCAGGATCATCCCGCAAAGTCCCGGCACGATATATGTCTCGTAGGTGATGTAGGTCTGATAGGGCGGAATGATGCTGAGGCCGAGAGCCGCACGGAATCCGGCGGCAAAGACCAGCAGCCAGACCAGCGGGCGCACGAGGGCGGCGATGAACCGCTCACGCTGGTGAATGAACCGCAGCGCCTCGCGCAGCACGATGGCCCGCAGTGAGGTCAGATAGGCTGTCATGCTGCAGCCCCGGTGAGCGTGAGGAAACGTTCGTGCAACGTCATGTCACCCGCGATGTCACGGGCCTTGCCCCGGGTCAGGATACGCGCAAGGTGCAGGATGATCAGATCATCCCCCGGCACCACCTCGTCGGTCAGATGGGTGGCCCACAGGATCG
Organism: Sulfitobacter sp. G21635-S1; assembly: GCF_027213915.1. NCBI lineage: Bacteria > Pseudomonadati > Pseudomonadota > Alphaproteobacteria > Rhodobacterales > Roseobacteraceae > Sulfitobacter > Sulfitobacter sp. G21635-S1. Next base: position 127,716 of record NZ_JAPWGV010000006.1, on the reverse strand, counting down.
TCTTGCCGTCTTCCGCCAACCGATGGGCATGTAAGGTGATCGACGCCCGCGCGGCGGCATCAAGGCCCACGGTCGGCTCATCCAGCAGCAGGACCGCAGGATCATGTAACAGCGCCCGCGCCAGTTCCGTGCGCCGCCGGTGCCCGCCATTGAGTGCGCGCGCCTTTTCGCCTGCGCGATCCCGCATTTCCAGCTGGTCGAGTGCAGCGTCGATGCGGGTGGCGGCAGAGCGCCCGGACAACCCATGCAAGGCTGCGAAATAGCTCAGGTTCTGGCGGACGGTCAGATCAAGGTCCAGCGTGCTTTGCTGAAACACGATACCGAGTTCGGCCAATGCCGCGCGCGGCGCGCGGGCAAGGTCATGGCCCGCAATCTCGATGCTGCCGCGCGGGGCCATGAAAAGCCGCGTGAGCAAGCCGAACAAGGTCGACTTGCCGGCACCGTTCGGTCCCAGCAAAGCGCAGAACCGCCCTGCCCCGACCTCAAACGAAACCTCCTCCAGCGCCTTTTTTGCGCCATAGGAAAAACTGAGGTCATGGGCACGGAGTCCGGTCATTTGATGGTGATGTCGAGCCGCTGGGTTTCTCCGGTCGTGCCGGGGATCTTGATGTAATACCTGCCGGGCTTGATCGCGATAAAACCGATTTCCATCTCGCCCGCCTCGTCAAATTCGATACTGTCGAGGCCGAGCGGGCGGATCTCCAGCCCCTCCACCACGATCTCGTCGATCCAGATCGCGCGAAAGAATTCGGGGCCGACAAGCGCCAGTTCCTGGCTGCCGTCGCCCTGGATTTCGAATTCGTAGTAGGTGCCGGATCTGAGCTCCCACGCGCCTTCAGAGGCAATTGGAACACCCGCTGACAGGATGATGGGCGGCAGGTCCTCTTTGTTGCTGCCTGACAATAGCCCCGCCGCGCCAAAGCTCGGTGCATTGTCGTCATCAGCCAAGATAGCAGTGGGAAGGGCCAGAGCCAGAACGGTAACCAAGGTTGTAAAGCGCATGCGGATTTCCTTTTGGTTCAGTCGGACGGGCGGAAGGCGGCACCCCAGGGGAAGCGCCCCACCTTGATGGATTTGATCGCCTTGCGCGCAGCCACGTCGATCACGGTCACATCACCCGATACACCGTTGGTGGTGAACAACAGCGAGCGATCCGCGTTGAACGCCATATGCCAGACACGGCGGCCCACAAGAATGTAATCCTCAACCTCATAGGTTTCGGCATTGACCACCGCGACATGGTTCGACGGTCCGAGCGCAACAAAGGCATGGGTGTCACCCGCGGTGAACTCGAAACCCACCGGCTGAATGCGGTCAGGGTGAACACCCTGCACGGCGAATTCGATCTTGGCGAGTTCGGTCTGGTCGGCGGTACTGAACACGGTGATCGTGCCGCCGATTTCGGCACTGACCCACATCTCGGTCCCGTCCTTGACGAACTCCGCATGACGCGGGCGGCTGTCGACCAGCGTGTTGGCAAAAAGCTTTTGCGTCTCCGTGTCGATCCAATGCGCCATATTGGTCGTCTCGGATGTGGTGATGGCAATCTTGCCGTCGGGTGACACTGCCATGCCCTCGGGCTCCACGCCCACGTCGATCTGCGCGATCACCTTGCGGGTCTCGGTATCGACGACAGTGGTGATCGCGTCGTCTTCATTGGCGATATAGAGGTGGCGGTCGTTGGGATGCAGCACGAATTGCTCCGGGTCATCGCCCGACGGCAGATCGTTGAGGATTTTCCCGGTCTCCGGGTCCATCACCTGCACCGCATTGCTGTCCGAAGCGCAGATATAGACGCGGCTATAGTCCCTGGAAAAGATGATCCCCCGGGGTCGTTCGCCGGTTTCGTAGGTCTGGATGACCTCCAGCGTCTCGGTCGAGATCACCGAGATCGTGTCGTCCTTTTCGTTGGTTACCCAGATTTCACCAGCAAATGCGGCAGGGGCCATCAGGGCGAAGGTGACGGCAATTCTGATCATTCGAAAACCTCACACATGCTTTCCGGGCGGTCGAGGCCCAGACTGTCCATTTCATTGACCTGATGCAGGAAACCTTCCAGCGGCGCCTGCGCCACAAGCGCGCGCGGATGCGCGACGGCGATGGGCTGGCGCAGCTGACCGTTCCAGTCGCGATAGGACAGGGGGCGACCCTTGAAGCCCGCCAGTTCAAATTCCTCTGACAGGATGTAGCCGCGCAGGGTGGCGACATCACTGGCATTTGTACGGGTAACGGCCTCGCCCAGCGTGCGCAGTGCGGCCCAGGCGGCATAGTCCTGCGCGTTCATCTCGCGCCCGTTCTGTGCGGTGAACCGGGACTGCAGCTGCGCGGCGCCCCATTGTTCGATCACCGGCGACCAGGCCACGGCGCTCAGCCCTTCGGATCCCACAACGGGCCGCGCCGCCCAGGTGTTGTAAAGCACGTAGCGCCCGAAATCATGCACCTCGTCGGCCAGGATCAGCGCGTCGTAGTCACCAAAGTCCTGGGTGAAAAGAGGCACCTCCTGTGCTGCGTTGCGGCGCATGTCGGCGTCAAAGACCCATGTCTTTTCGCCCTCCAGGCGCAGGCCGAACTTTGTCAGGGAACGCCGCATCGCCTCGGCATAGCTCTGGTCGGCGGCATGTGTGCCGACGATCATCACCAGATCATCCCAGCGTTTCTGGACCAGCACCTGCGCCAGCGCATCGGTACGCATGGCATCCGACGCGGCGGTGTGCAGCACGTTGGCGCGACAGTTGCCACTGCGCAGATCGGGCGCACCGGCGGACACATTGAACAGCAGCGCCGTGCTGGCTTCGGGCAGATCGGCAATGTTCAGCAAATCCGCAGCGCCGGCATCAATCACCAGATAGGGCGTTGCCGCCAACATCTCGCGCGCTGCCGCGAGCGGGTCCTCGCCTTCACCCACCACAGCGGTGATCAGCTCATAGGTCTGATCCAAGAACTTGCCGGTGGTCAGATTGTCCTGCAACCCGGTTCGCGCGCCTGCAAACCCGCTGTCCTCCGGGACCGGGTCGAGGTTCGACAGGGTTGGTGGCCTGGGCTGCGCGATCTTCAGATAGCCAATTGTCAGGCTGGTCTCGGCCCAGAGACCAGCCGGGACCAGCATGGCAACGGCCATCGCAATCAGCTGACGAACGAGATTCGTTAAGATCATGGAACCAGCCTACCCATGCCGCTCAGATCAGAAAGTACGACGATGGTCTGGGTCTGAACAAAGCACAACCAAAGTCCAATACCGCCCTGCCCGGTCGTGCCTTAGAGATGTGGCAACAGATATGAACGGGGAATCGCGATATGACTAGCACATTTGGTAAATCACTGGCTCTGGGCACGGCCATCGCCACTGCCGCCACTCTGGTTCTGGCCCATGGTGATGTGGCCCCGCAGGCCGTGGACACGACCGGCCTGCCGGAGGTGGGCGAAGAATGGCTGATCGAAAACCCTTATCGCGCGGACAAGGTGGGCGATGATGTCTGGCTGCGCGCGGTCGAGATCGGCGCCTCGGGCTACAATCAGAACTGCGCACGCTGTCATGGACTCGAAGTGGTCTCGGGCGGGCTGGCACCCGACCTGCGTTTCCTGGAGGCAGAAGAATACGGCGACGAATGGTTCGTGCAGCGTTTCCGCGAAGGCTATACCCAGAACGGCACCACCAAGATGCCTGCCTTTGGCGAACTGCTGGGCCAGGAAGCCGCCTGGGCGATCCGGACCTATATTGAAGCACGGCCGGACGAGGGCGCGCTTGATGATTACGCGGATGAACTCAAGGACCTGCGTGACCAGATTGCCGGCTATGTCAACGATGCCTCCGGTGCCGACAAGGACGCCCTCGTCGGCCGGTTGAGCGAAATCGCGGCCGAGGTCGAAACCGGCTCCGGCGCACCGGTGGCAGACAGTGTCGCCTTCCGCGCGGCCAACCTGATCGACGGCACGCCCGCGGGCTACAAGGCCGCTCAAGAGGCGTTGACGATTGGTCTGTCTGCGGCACATTAGGCCCATGGCCAAACGCTTTCTGCCGACCTTTCTGCTGATTCTGGGCCTGCTCCTGACGGGGCAGGCCCGGGCGGCTGACCCCTGTGCGGATTATGTCCCACAGGCCAGACCGCAGAACACCGGACGCGACATTGTCGGCCGCGACCTCGACGAGATCGTCGAACAGGGCCATATGCTCTTTGCAGTCTACGAGGATTATCCGCCCTATTCCTGGGAGGAAAGCGGCACGCCGCGGGGCGTCGACATCGACATTGCGCGTCTTGTCGCCGGGGATCTGGGCGTGGAAGCGCGGTTCAACTTTGTTGCCGCAGGCGAGAACCTCGACGCCGATCTGCGCAATAACATCTGGAAAGGCGCGCTGATCGGCGGGCGCGTTTCCAATGTGATGATGCGCATTCCCTACGACAGCGCCTTCAAATGCAGGGTCGAACAGGTCGCCTTTACAGGTCAATACGCAGGCGAAAGCATCGCCATTGCGTATTCGAAGGCGGAATATCCCGAGGAAAAGCCCGTCCCGGCCTATTTCCGCTTTGACCTCGTGGGTGTCGAGAACGACTCGATCTCGGATTTCTACCTGTCGAGCCTCGTCGGCGGCCAGCTGCGCGCCAACATGCGGCGCTTTCCCTCCACCGGTGCCGCGATGGAGGCCCTCGACGCCGGTGAGGTCAAGGCGGTGATGGGGCCGCTGGCCGAGCTTGAGCACGGATTGACCGACAAGTCCGCCGTACACCAGCCGCCGCTGGCCGGTTTTGCGGTCAGCCGCTGGACATTGGGGGTGGCTGTCAACTTCCGCTACCGTCCGCTGGCCTATGCGGTGGACGATGCGATCTATGCCGCGCTGCAGGACGGACGCATTGCCGCGATCTATGAAAGCTATGGCCTGACCCACAGCGCGCCAGAGCGCTGATGATCCGCATCTGACACTCTGGTTTCACGCTTGGCTGAAAGGCGGTCAAAGCGTCGTCAGATCGCCCTGCCAGTCAACCAATATTATGCGCCGAACCCCCGTCATCTGGCGAACCTTCCGGATCAGGGCCATATCGGCCAGCACCAGACCGGTCGACAGCGCATCGGCCATTGCGGCACTTTCAGCCTCGACCGATACGGTGGACCATTGCGGTTGTTGCCTGGGATGCAGGATATGACCGCCGCCGCCCAGAGGCGTTGCCAACGGGCTTGACGTTGCTATGGCTCCCCGGCCCAGCCTGCGGGTCGCCAGCAGGCCATGCTGCGGGTCTTCGACCGCCAGCCGCCAGTCGCCGCCGGTGGCACGGTATTCACCAATGTTGACCAATGCGTTCCCGAACCCTGCACCCGCCAGGGCGTCGGCCACGGCATCGGTGGCAAAACCCTGCGCAATGCCATTGAAGGTCAATGCCTGCCCGGGTGCCAGGCGGATCGTGCCCTTGTCGAAGGACAGCCGGTCCCAGCCGATCAGGGCAAGTGCCTCCGCCGGATCACCGCCCACGGCCAGGGCATGCCACAACGGCTGCACTGTCGGGTCGAACAGCCCTCCGGTGATCCGGTGCGCCGTGTCCGCAAGACCAAAAAGCGCCCGGAAAGGTGCTGAGGGTCGCAGCTGCCCCTGCCGGTTCAGCCGGACCAGTTCGGAGGTGGGCCGGAACAGCGAAAACCGCTGCTCCATCTGGCGGACGATCTTGCGCGCCTGATACAGCGCTACCTGCACCGCCTCATCCGGCCCCGACAACCTGATTGCCACCTCTGCACCAAATGCGCGGCCCTGCCAGCCCTGTGACTGCGCCAGTGCCGGGGTCGCGGCAAAGGCCGCCGAAATGGTCAGGAAGCGTCGCCGGTTCATGTTCATTCTGCCGCCACCTTCTGCCTGCGCCCCTTGGCGGCCAGCACCAACGGCACACAGCGGGCAGGATCGTCATGGATGGCCACGCAATCGAGGCACTGGAAACACTCCGAGTACTGGATTTCTCCGGTCTTCCTGATCGCCCCATAACTGCATTTGACCCTGCACAACTGGCAGGGCGATCCGCAGTCTGCCCGGCGCGCGATCCAGTCCCGGCCGCGGATCAGCCCACCAATCGCCATCACTGCACCCAGCGGGCACAGGTAACGGCAGAAGCCCTTGAACAGCACCATGGAAAACAGCAGCAACCCCACTGCATAGGCCACGTAATACCATTCGCGGATGAAAAAGGTGGTGATGGCGGTCTTGAAGGGTTCCACCTCAATCGCCTTGTCAAGCGTGGCAGGAGCGCCGACGAGGAGCGCCGCCAACCCGGCCAGCACCACATATTTCAGAAGCTTGAGCCGGTCGTCCCAAACACCACGCGGCTCAATCAGCGGCAAGCGCAGCAACCGGCCCAGGTGATGGGCAAACTCCTGCATCGCCCCGAAGGGGCACAGCCAGCCGCAAAACAGCCCCCTGCCCCACAGTACAAACCCCGCAATCGAAACCGCCCAGATCAACAGTGAGAAGGGATCATAGAGCAGGAATGCATAGCTGCCGCCATCCAGCGCGGTCCGGGCCACCGCCAAGGGTGTCGCGATGGACAGCTGTCCCTGCCCCCACCAGCCGATGAAACCAAGCACGACTGCCAGCAGCCCCAGCCGGATCGGCGTGAAAAAACGATGCCCGGCCAACCGGTTCATCCCAAAAAGCAGTAGCCCCACGAGAACCGCCAGGAATACCGCCAGCACGATCAGATCCGCCGCACGATTTCGCAACGCCTCGACCCAGGGCGGCGCCTGCTTGGTCACCTCGGGACGGGAATAGAACCGCTCCGGCGTGATGTGGGTGGTGGTCAGGGTGACCGAACCGATGTCGGGCCGGAAGCTCCCGTGTTTGCGAAGGGCGTCGACCTTGAGCGTCCATTCCGCCGTCGGATCGAACCCCAGCCGCCGGTCGGTGCGCAGGATCAGGGCGGCACCGTTGTGCAGGGCGTCGGGCACATCCTCATTCAGTTCGATGTAGATGTCGCTGTCACGAAAGGCGATGGGAAAACCGCCCTGTTCCGCACTGATCAGATCAGGCGAGGTGTTGCGCACGAATTCTTCCGTCACCAGCCCATGCCTGCCCGTCTCGATCAACAACACGGGCTCGTCGGTGTCGGCGATCTCCAGAAAATTCTGCAACTCTTCGAAAGCGCCAGCACTCAGCACCGCCTGCGCAATCGAAGGCGCACCAATATCGATCACCCACAGGTCGAGGTAGGGCGCGTCGGGCGCGTCTTTCGCCTCCGGATCGTCGTCCGCCCAAAGCGTGCCGTCAAAGGCCGCGTCGACTTCGGCGTTGCTGACAGTCTTGCGTGTCACAATGCCCTGGGCCACCAGATCGTCCCAGCTCAGCGCCTCGTGGTAATCTCGGTTCGGATAGGCCGGCGGGCCGGTGGAAATCCCGCTCATCTTTTCGCGCGCGACCTGCAAGGTTGCGGCCAGAATGCTCTCGTGCGCGATCCGAACGGAAGCGGTGCCCTTGGTCACCCCGTCGAGATAGACCAGTGCCGATCCCTCGGCAGCACCGCCATAGGGTGACCCCACGACCAGCGTGTCGGAAATCGAATGCCCGCGGTATTGCTTGAAGAAGTCATAGAACATCTTCTCCGGCAGGCCCGATACAAAGATCGGCTCGTTGTGCGAAATCAGCTGAACGTCGAGAAACCTGCCATCGAGGTCAAGCACCACAAGCATGTTGATCGCTGCGCCGGAGAAGCCGGGCAGCGGTGCCATCGGTTCAGTCTCAAAGACATATCCCGCTTCGGCCCCACCCGAGTTCAGCAACTGCCAGACACCCTTGTCGTTGATCTGCTCACCCAGGCTCATGGGTGGTCCGATGTAGGGTTCCAGAACGTCGCGCGGCAAAGGACCATCCTGCGCGGCAGCGATACCCGCACAGCAAAGCAGCGCCGCCAGCAGCGCCGACGATATCTTGCCCAAGACTTTCATCCTTCGCAGCCTAAGACGGGCCAGCGCCCCAACCTATGCGACCTTGGTCTGATCCGCGGCAATATTCCTGTGCGGCCTGCGCGATTTCATGCAGGGCTGGCAGCCGGAATGAACCGCGCGTATGCCGACATCAAAGCCCTGCGCATGTCTCTGGCAGGCTTTGCCGCCCTGTGGTGGCTGGGGGCCGTGGCGCGGAAGGGTTAGTCCCCCTGAACCCAAAATACGTTACATTGGCCATTTGCCCCCGGATCGCTTGCGATCCGGTTCGCGCCCGACCCCGCCCCCCAGGGCGGGCGCGAATTTTTCCGACGTTTCACTATGTTCAGACCTATCGCCCTACCCGGATCGTTCGCCAAGCCTCACCGCGCCCACCCTCGGGGCCGGGCGCGAACCTCTGTCGCATTGCCTTGCCGGGCAATGGGCTGCGGCAAAATCCGTCAAACCCGTCACGCCGAAGGTGTGCCAACATCACAAGGCGCTCCTTCGGAGCGACGGGCGGCAATTTAATGAGTCCAGACCCTAATACAGCAGCGCGCAGCCCAATGTCCGTTCCATCGCCGCGACCAGTTCATCCACAGTCTCGGTATTCACATATTCCCCGCCGGTTTCAGCCGCGAGACATTCAGCGACGCTGATCGTCTTGTTGTAGCCGCTCACGCCCTGGTTATCCCAGCCGAAATGTTCGCCCCGCACCTTGAAACCGATCACATGCACCGTGGTCGCCACCCCCTCGGCGGCAAGCTCGGTTGCAAGCCTGCAGGGCTGTCCGCCGCAGGTTTCCTTGCCGTCGGTCACCAGCACGATGGTTCCCGGTTTGCGCGTGTGATCGAGGGTCCGGGCAGCAAGGCCAACCGCATTGGTCAGAGCGGTCCTGCCCTCGGGCTGAAGCCCTTCGATGGCATCGATGACGGATGAGGCGGCCTCCGGGCGAGGGGCAAATTTCAGGTCGATGCCGGAACAGGTATCCGTTGCCGTGCCCGGCCCGTAAACGATGAGCCCGATCCGCCGGTTCGGGGCAATCTGCGGCATGACCGCCCGCATCGCGCGGCGGGCATCAAAGATGCGCGGTTCGCCAATCTGGTTGAACCCGGTCTCGGCCATCGACCCGGAGCCGTCAAAGACGATCATCGCGTCCTCGGTACAATCGGCAGCGAGCGGAACCGCCGCAAGCGACAGCGCCGCAGCCGCTGAAACCGTCCGGACCCAGACACCGGAAAACACCATGGCCCTCTCTCCCCCGCTAACGTCGGTAGACGTAATCGGGTGCCGCAATCTCGTGCACATCCTGCTCCAGCAGCACATCCAGCACCGCACGGCCATCGGACTTGCGGCAGACCGGATCGGGCGCGGCGGCATTACCCAGGACCGCCATCGCCTGACAACGGCAACCGCCAAAGTCGATATCCCGCCGATCGCAGGTCTGGCACAGTTCCGGCAACCAATCGGTGCCACGATAGGCGTTGAAAGCGGGGCTGTTGTACCAGATTTCGGACAGCGGCAGGTCCTGCACCTTTTCGAAACTCAGATGCGGGATCGTCTCGGCCGCATGGCAGGGCAGCACCGTGCCATCGGGCGTGACATTCAGGCCGGTCGACCCCCAGCCGTTCATGCAGGCCTTGGGAAAGTCGGAATAGTAATCCGGCGGCACGAAGTCGATCACCAGTGCGCCGCGCAACTCTTCCACAGCTTTCGCCACTGCCGCCTTGGCCACGTCGACCTGCGCCCGGCTTGGCTGCAATTGCGCACGATTGATCAGCGCCCAGCCCTGAAACTGCACGCAGGCAATCTCGATCCGCCGCGCTCCCAGGTGTTGCGCCATCCTTATCGTGGCCTCAAGATCGTCGAGGTTGGCCCGGTGCATCACGGCGTTCAGGGTCAGCGGAAAACCGATGTCAGCGATCACCTCGGCCACATGCATCTTGCGATCAAAACCGCCCTTGTAGCCGCCGATCCGGTCCGCCATTGCGGCGGTGACACCCTGCAGGGACAATTGCACGTGATCGAGACCGGCCGCATCCAACTCCTTCAGGCGGCGTTCGGTCAACCCGATGCCCGAGGTGATCAGATTGGTATAAAGCCCCGCCTCACGCGCAGCCGCAACGAGTTCGACAAGATCGCGGCGCGAGGCGGGCTCGCCCCCCGACAAATGCAGTTGCAGCACGCCAAGCGCTGCGGCCTGCCGGAACACATCCGCCCAGGCTTCGGTCGAAAGCTCTCTCTCCTTGCCGGTCAGCTCGGTCGGGTTCGAGCAATAGGGACAGGCCAGCGGGCAGCGATGGGTCAGTTCCGCCAACATCGCCATCGGCGGATCAATGCGGTCTGACATGCACCATCCCCTTCTCGACCAGGTCCTGGACGAAAGCCGTCACATCGGGCTCGATCACGTCCAGCGGTGCATCATATACCTGCGACAAAGCCTGGGAAATCTCGGAAAGGCAGGCAACGCCGTCCAGCCTGCCCAGCACCGCCACACCCACCTGATCCAGCATCAGAACGCGCTCCGGGCCCAGCAGGACCTCGGTCTCCCGCACCCTGTCGAAACAGGTCCGCACTCCGCGGGGCAGGAATGGCACATCATCCCGCTGCATCATGCCAGCCCCTGGTCCGGCAGCCAGCCACCAGGCGGAATGCGCCCCGGTTCGACATAGGCATACCACAGCGCGTCAAGCTGTGCCCAAAGCACCTCGGTCTTGAAGATCAGCGCCCGCACGGCGGCGTCCTGATCGGCGCGGGTGCGGGCGTTGTCCATCACCCATTGCAGGCCAAAGGCCACGTCCTTGGGGGCTTCGGTGAGCCGGTTCCGGAAATAGGACAGGGTATCGGTGTTTGCAAAGTCGTAGTGTTCGAGCAGGCCCGCAATACGGTTCTTGTGGATGGCAGGGGCGAAGAGCTCGGTCAGTGACGACGCCACCGCGGGCAGCAGCGGCTCGTCCCGCACGAACCGCACATAGGCATCCACCGCAAACCGGGTCGCGGGCAGGATCCCGACCTCCGACCGCACGTAATCGGGATCAAGCCCCACACCTTCGGCCAGCTTCAACCAACGCGCGATACCGCCCTCTCCGGGCGCGCGGCCGTCGTGATCTTCGATCCGCGACCGCCATTCGCGGCGCAGGTCTGGGTCGTTTACCCGAGACATGAATGCCGCGTCCTTCATCGGGATCCGGGTCTGGTAATAATAGCGGTTGATCACCCAGGCGCGCACCTGATCCGGGGTGCAGCCGCCGGAATGCAGCAGTTCATGGAACGGATGCTTGTCGTGATACTGCCGGTCCCCGATGGCCCGCAGGCGGGCCTCGAAATCTGCCGGGCTGTCGGGCCTGTCGGTCACAGCGTAATCTCCAGTCCGTCGCTGGCGAACTCCCAGTTCGCGGCCAATACCGCGGCCCGTTCCGGGCTGTCGGGCTGCAGGACCGGATTGGTGTTGTTGATGTGGATGTACATCTTGCGTCCCTCAATATCCGCCAGCCGTTCGAGACTCCCCAGCCTGCCGTTTTGCGGCACATGTCCCATGCGCGCCCCGGTCTTTTCGCCGGTGCCTGTGCGCTGCATATCGTCATTGTTCCAGACCGTCCCGTCAAAGAGCAACAGATCGAGCCCCTGCAAACGCCGCTTCAGCCAATCGGGGATTGCAGCACATCCCGGTACATAGGCCACCCGCCGCCCGCCGCTTTCCAGAAGCAGGCCCACCGTCTGCTCGCCAACCTCTTCAAGGTTCAGTTCATCACCTTCAAGAAACAGCGCCACCTTGCCGGGCACCGCAAACGGGGTGACGGTCAGACCGGGCACGGGCTCAAAACTGGCGTCGAGCTCGATCCGTTGCTGTTTCACCAGCTCAGGGTCCAGAACGCCGAACACCGAATTGCTGTTCAGGATGTCGAGGCCGCTGGCCGTCGCATAGACCGCAAAAGGCGTCTTTTCACGCAAGGTCAACGCACCGGCGATGTGATCAATGTCGCCATTGGTCAGCACCAGGGCCGCAATCGGCGTATCGCGCAGACCGCGCGGGTGCAGCTGCGGAGTCATCTCGAATTGGCCGCGGATATCGGGTGAGGCATTCAGAATCACCCAGTCTGCCCCGTCGGGCGAAACCGCTACCGAAGACTGCGTCATCCGCGGGATCAGCCCGGCGCGCGCGTCCGCACAATTCCTGCAGCCGCAATTCCACTGGGGCAGCCCGCCACCGGCGCCTGCCCCGAGTATCACCAGTTTCATGTCATTGAAGTGGTCAGATCACTTCACGACCGGCGTCACGGTCATCGTCTTCACCGGGGCCGTACATGTTGATCTCCATGCCGCACTTGATTTCCCGTGCCATTGGTTTGTTCCATGCCATTGTGCATTCCTCCCTGTTGATGGTCTTTTCATATCGGGAATCGGCACCGCAAAATATGCGACTTTAGGACTATATCGCACCCGGCACTTTAGTCCAAAAGACCAAGGTCTAATGGATCGCGACCGCTACAGAACCTAGAAACACGGCGCACAACAAAGGGTCTGATCATGCAATCAATCAACTGTCTTCTGGTCACCGCTTTGCTGGCCTTGCCCATGCCGGCTCTGGCCGAGGGTGACGCCGAGAAAGGTGAAAAGGTCTTTCGAAAATGCCGCGCCTGCCACGAGGTCGGCCCGGAAGCCAAGGACAAGACCGGCCCTGCCCTGAACGGCATTGTCGGTGCCGCGGCGGGCGCATCGCCGGATTTCGGGTATTCCAACGCAATGAAAGAAGCAGCGGAGGCGGGGTTGGTCTGGGACGAAGCGTCACTCGCCGCCTTCCTGACCAAACCCCGCGATTTCCTCAAGGGCACCCAGATGTCCTTTCCCGGACTGCGCAAGGAAGCGGACGTGGCAAATGTGATCGCCTATCTCGCCGGGCAACAAGCCGTGGCAGAGAACTGAAGGGGATATTGCAAACTCGTTTGGCAAAGTCTGAATACTGGGCCGTTCGCGCATGTCAGCCCCGGCCACGGTAAGGCGGCACACCCTGGTCGGGGATCCACACGCCGTCCGGCATGGGGCCGGTCTGCCAGAACACGTCAATCGGTATGCCTCCGCGCGGATACCAATAGCCACCGATCCGGAGCCATTGCGGATCAAGGAAGTCGGCCAACCTGCGGGCAATGGAGATGGTGCAATCCTCGTGGAAAGCACCGTGGTTGCGAAATGAAGTCAGGAACAGCTTGAGCGATTTCGATTCCACCAGCCACGGCCCGGGCACATAGTCGATCACCAGATGGGCAAAATCCGGCTGTCCGGTCATCGGGCAAAGCGAGGTGAATTCAGGCGCCGTGAAACGCACGTTATAGGCAACGTCGGCCTGCGGGTTGGGCACGCGCTCCAGTTCCGCATCCTCCGGGCTGGCGGGAATGCGGGTCTCGCCGCCGAGTTGTTTGAGATTGCTGTAGATATCTTCGGTCATGGAAGTCTCCGTCAGGTCAGACGCCGCGCTTGTTGCCCCAGATGAGCACATGAAGCTGCGGCAGGATGCGGGGGGCGAACCAGCCATCGGCCATCGCCTTTTCGGTGAGCCAGCCCAGCCGGTCGGCCAGGGCCTGCGGATCAACAGGGGTCGCAGGATCGACCTCGGGGTTGCCGGGCTGGAGATAGAGCGGCAGGTGCACATAGCGGCTGTGAACCTCGCGCGCCCATTGGTAGTCGACGTCATCGAAGATCACGATCTTCATCACCTGTTGGCGCGCCGCGGCGCCGAGCCTCAGGCAGGTGTCGAAGGCGGTCCAGTCCACCTCCTCGCCGCTGGATGACGGTTTGGGCGAGAGCACCAGCGTGTCGAGGTCGGAAAACCACTGCCTGGCAATTGATCCCTGGGTCTCGCAGGCAAAGCGATAACCCGACTGCCGCCCCAGTGCGATCAGCGCGCCAAAGTCCTGTATCGCCGGATTGCCGCCGGACAGCGACACCGTCAAAGGACGGTCCCCGGAGAGCTGTCGCACCTTGTCCCAGACCGCCTCGGTGGACAGGGCGGCCCAGCCGTGACGATACTGGCTGTCCACCGAATGCAGACTGTCGCACCAGTTGCAGCGGTAATCGCACCCCCCCGCGCGGACAAAAACGGTCGGCTCCCCGATCAGTGCCCCCTCGCCCTGGATCGTGGGCCCGAAAATCTCGGCAATGCGCAGGGTCATGGCCGGTATTCCGCCCATGTCTTGGGCGTCTCGCTTACCAGCACGGCGCAGCACTCGGGCCAGCGGGCGGCACACCAGTCATAGAAATGTTTCGCCATGTTCTCTGCCGTGGACGGGGCGTCCATCACATCGTTCAGATGCCGGTGATCGAAGGTATCGTCGATATAGGTCTTGAGCCGCTTGAGGTCGTGATAGTCGCGCACGAAGCCGTCCTCGTTCAACGTAGGTGAGGCCAGTTCGACAACGACGATGTAATTGTGCCCGTGCAGGCGGGCACATTGGTGATCCTGGGGAAGATGGCTCAGCTGATGACTGGCGGAGAAGTGAAATTCCTTGCGAATGCGAAACATCAGGCTGCACCCCGCCTGGCCAGCGCCTCGGTCCAATAATCCGGATCGGCATAGGGCGTGGGATCAGCGACTCCGGCCAGATGGAAGGCTTCGCGCCGCTCGACACAGGTGCCGCAACGCCCGCAATGAATCTCGCCGCCCTTGTAGCAGGACCATGTCTCGGCAAAGGGGGTGTCATGCTGCGCGCCCTGGCGAACAATCTCGGCCTTGCTCTGTTCGACAAAGGGCGCGTGCAGGCGCACCTCGGCATAGCCCTCCAGCGCCGCCTGCTGCATCGCGTCGAAGGCGCGGGTAAAGCCGGGGCGACAGTCGGGATAGATAAAGTGGTCGCCGCCATGCACGGCGGTGGCGACGGCGTCATCTCCCTGCGCCGCAGCGATGCCAAAACCGATGGACAGCATGATCGCATTGCGGTTGGGCACGACGGTGATGCGCATCGTCTCTTCGGCGTAATGGCCGTCAGGCACGTCGATATCGTCGGTCAGGGCTGACCCCGAGAGGGCCGCACCGATGCCGCGCATGTCGATCAGGTGAAAGGGAACGCCCAACCGTTCGGCGGCGGCTTTTGCAAAACCGACCTCCTTGCGGTGGCGTTGACCATAGTCAAAGGAGACAAGCCGGGTGAGCTGATGCTCACGGGCTGTGATATGCGCAAGCGACACGGAATCGAGTCCGCCTGAGCAGATGACGAGAGTTTTCATTTTCAGGGCCCTTGTTTTGATGTCCGGGTAGGCTGCGACCGGATGGCGGGCCTTATTTCAGAATCCGCGCAGGTTGCAAGGGACGTCGGGACCCTTCGCGAAAGTTTGATGCGGACCCTTGGGCAGGGGCCGGTTATTGTCTGCGGAACGCCGCACCGGCGGCATTGGGCCGAGCGCGTCATGACCCTCCCTGCGGGACGCGCAACTCATGCCCAAGGTGATTGAACCGGAAAGCAGGAAGCCCAAATCAAAATCAGGACAGGCGCCCTTCACCGGGCTTGCCGGGTGCAATCAAATGGCCGAGTACGCCCCGATCTTTGAAGTACACAACCGGTTGTTCACGAGCGCCTCGGCAAAGGTGACACCAGCTGCGACACCATCGATAACCGGCAGTCCGAATTCCTCACTGAGCCGCGCCATGAGATCTGCCATCCCGGCACACCCCAGGACGATTGCTTCTGTATTGTCTTGCTCGATTGACTCGCGGATTTCAGACCTGATTTTGAACAATGTTGCCGGATCCCCCTCTTCCAGTTTCAAGACAGGAATGTCGGTTGCCCGCACACGCGCGCATTTTTGGGCCAGCCCATAGCGCATTAGGTTGTTTTCCAGACCGGGTACGGAACGTGAGAGCGTTGTTATGACGCTGAACTTGTTGGCGATCATGCTGGCTGCGTGATAGGCGGCCTCGCCGATGCCCAGAACCGGCACCGAGACGAGTGTCCGCACGGCATCGACGCCAGTGTCATCGAAACAGGCAATGACGATTGCATCGACATCCGGATGCCGCGAAACCTCGGCCAGCAGGCCGGGGATGCAGGTGGCAACGTCCAGAAAACCCTGAATACTGGCCGGTCCATCTTGTGAGTTGCTGGCAATGATCTCGGTGTCAGGGCGGGCAACGGCCCGCGCGGCAATCGCGATCTTGTCCGTCATGGAAGTGGTCGTATTCGGGTTGATGACCAGGATTTTCATATCAGTTCACACCTCACCGCCAAGGTAGGCGGCCTTGATCCGGTCATCGTGCAGCAGTTCTTTGGAGTTGCCTTCGATGACGACGTTCCCGGTCGCCATGGCGTAAGCCCGGTGCGAAATGCTCAGCGCCATGCGCGAGTTCTGCTCCACCAACAGCACTGACACGCCTTCGTCGCGGTTGATCGCCACGATGGAGCGGGCAATATCCTGCACCAGCTTGGGCGCGATCCCGAGGCTGGGTTCATCCAGCAGCAAAAGCTTGGGCTTGGCCATGAGCGCACGGCCGATCACCATCATCTGTTGTTCACCACCCGACAGGGTTCCCGCGGCCTGAGAGTAACGTTCCTTCAGGCGCGGAAATCGCGTCAGAATGCTGTCCAGAGTGTTCTGGATGTCGGCTTTGTCGTTGCGGGTGAAGGCCCCCATCATCAGGTTGTCCTTGACCGACATGAAGGGAAACACGCGGCGGCCTTCGGGCACCATGGCAATGCCCCGCCTGACGATGTCCGACGGATCGGTGCCATCTACACGCGCGCCTTCAAACGTCACAGAGCCGCTTTTCGGCCTGGCCAGACCGGTGATGGCGCGCAGGATTGACGACTTGCCTGCACCATTAGCCCCGATCAGGGCAACGGTTTCGCCCTGGTTCACGTTCAGCGACACGCCCTTCAGCGCGTAAACATGATCGTAGTAGAGTTCGACGTCTTTGAAATCCAACATGGCTGTCATGGCTTACATCCCTATCTCGTCGTCGACACTGCCGAGATAAGCCTCGATGACCTTCTCGTTGTTCTGGATTTCAGAAGGTGTGCCCTCGGCGATTTTCTCACCGAAGTTCAGCACGACAATCCGGTCCGAGATGCTCATGACCGCAGGCATATCGTGTTCCACCAGCATCACCGTCACCCCGCGCTCGTCGCGCACGGACCGCACCAGATTGACCATATTCATGGTTTCATCATGGTTCATGCCCGCAAATGGCTCGTCCAGCAGCAGCACCTTGGGGTCCGTCGCCAAGCCTATTGCAATGCCAAGCGCACGCAGGCTGCCCTGCGGCAGATTGCTGGCCTGTTCATTGCTGATGTCGGACATGCCGAGGAACTCCAGCAATTCGTCGGCATATTTTTCAAAGGCGGCCACATCGTTCTTTGCCGTTTTCGACCCCCAGAAATATCCCGCAAGCGAGGCCCTGGCGCGCAGGTGCTGTGCCACCACAACGCTCTCGCGCACGGTCATGCTTTTGAAGATCGTGGTTTCCTGGAACGTGCGCACGACCCCTTTGCGCGCCACGATATGCGGCCTGAGGTTGGAGATACGCTCGCCCCGATAGATCACTTCGCCGGTGGTCGTTGGCGTGAAGGACGATATCATCTTGAACAGCGTGGATTTGCCCGCGCCGTTCGGGCCGATCACCGACAGGATTTCGTTTTCGGCGACGTCAAAACTGATGTCGTTGTTTGCCGTCAGGCCACCGTATTTCTTGGTGACGTTCCTGACTTGAAGAAGCGGGCTCATTTGTCACCTCCTTTGCCGAAACGGATGCTCAGCAGGCCGTTGGGAAGAAAGCGGATGATGACGATCAGGATCGTGGAATAGATCAGCATCTGGTATTTGCCGAACTCGAACAGCAGGTCCCAGCCAAAGTAGAGCACCAGCGTCCCCAGCATCGGACCAAAGACATAGCCAAGGCCGCCCAGAAAACAGTTCAGCATGAAGTTGACCGAATCCGCGACCTGAAAGCTGGAGGGATAGACCGACTGCGCGATGGATCCGAACATGGCCCCGCCAAGCCCGCCGAAAAAGCTGGAGATCGCAAAGATCACGATGCGGATATAGGCGATGTTCACCCCGATGGAACTGGCGAGTTCCTCGTTCTGCTGCATGGAGCGGCAGAGATGCCCAAGGCGGGAATTCACCAGCCGGTAAAGTGCTACATAGGTCAGGATCATGATGATGCAGGCGGTGTAATAGAAGGCCAGCTTGGTATTCTCCATCGCAGCAAAGTCAGGCAGGATCGGAATGCCGAAGACCGAAATGCCGGAAGGCAGCGGGATGTTGGAGATACCCTTGGCCCCGTTGGTGACGGGCAGCGCCAGGGCTGTCAGTGTCACAACCTGGGTCAGGACCAGCGTGATCATCGCGAAATAGACGCCGCGCAGACGCAGGATCGGCAGGCCGATCAGGACCGCAACGACAGCCGCGCAGAGACCTGCCGCAGGCAGCGAGATCCAGAATGACCAGCCCGCCTTGACCACCAGAATGGCCGAGACATAGGCGCCGATCAGCGCAAATGCCCCCTGGCCGATATTGATCCGGCCAATGTAGAAGGTCAGCCAGACCCCGGCGCTGGCAATGGCCAGCAGCGCAACGGAGGTGAGGGTAAAGTAGAAGTCCCAGCGTCCGGTTGCCCCGATGACAAGCGGCACGCCGATGAAGATCGCGAACAGGAATATCCCGACGCCGATAAGCTGTTTTGAGGAAAATCCAAGCATCAGCTCAACCCCACGGCTTGCCCATCAGGCCTTGCGGTCTGATGGCGAGGAAAATCATCAGGGAAACGAAGATCAGCAGATAGGTGATATCGCCGTACTGATAGAGCAGCGCGAGGCCGATGGCCTCCATGAAGCCGAGGATGATACCGCCCCAGATCGCGCCGGAAATCACACCCGCACCACCGATCATGACCATCATGAAGGCCTTGATCGAGGTCGGCCCGCCCATGCCAAGATTCACACCGGTGATCGTGACCAGCAGACCGCCGACCAGACCGGCAAGCATCGCACCAAGCGCGAAACCGATCATCGAATAGCGATCCACGTTCACACCCATCAACTGGGCCGCGGTGCGATCCTGGGCCAGGGCGCGCAGGGCGCGGCCCGTCTTGGTGTATTGCATCAGGCCGATGAAGGCGACGATCGACAGGATCGCAAGCAGGCAGATCAGAATGCGGTCGTAGGGCATGATGATCCGGAAATCCCAGTTGAACACGCCATCCACGATTTTTGGAACACCGCGCTGTTTCTCACCGAAAACCAGCAGGATCACAGCATCGAGAAAGAAGGCGATACCCGCAGCCAGAAGCATCGTGCTTTCTTCGCGGGCAGATCCCTTGATCACCGGCGCGAAGAGAAATTTTTCGATCAGGGCGCCAAGTATGGCAAGCGTGACACATGACATCACCAGCGCCAGAACAAACGGCACGCCCCACTGACCGTAGAAGGTATACGTGACGAAACCGCCAATTACATACATCTGACCGTGGGCAAAATTGAGGACGTTCATCAGGGCAAAGATCAGGGTCAGACCAAGCGCGATCATCGCATACTGGGACCCCAGATAGACGCCATTGGCAAGTATCTGTTCCATGGAGCTTCCTTTGCTGGAAAAGACCCGGGCCGCTGCGGCCCGGGGAGGTGCTGCTTGGGAGAGAACCCAAAGCAGGAGGGGATCGCCTTAGTCGACTTCAGCGACGAACAGCGTTTCAAAGGTGCCGTTCTGATAGACATTCACCACCAGCGGCACCGCCACCTGCCGTTTCTGGCCAAAGGATGTCATGCCGACATAGCGCAGCTTTGCGTCGCCGTTCATGAAGGGGTTGGGTGCTTCGAATGTGTCCATCGTCGCCTGGAAAGCATCGACATCGGTGATCGCGGCAGGATCGGCTTTGAGCGTTTCCAGGATGTATTCAAGCGCGTAAACCTTGGTGTTGGACTCGTCGTTGTATTCGCCAAACATATCGGTATAGCGCTGCACGAACTCATTCATTGCAGGCGAGGCAAGCTCTGGTGTGGAGGCACCGCCGACCGAGATGAAGCCATTTGCCAGATCACCGGCGCCTTCGGCCAGAACTCCGGCATCTTGTGCGGTTTCTGTCGAAATGATGCCCTCATAGCCCAGTTCGCGGGCAGAGCGGATCAACTGGGGCGCATTCGCAGGGGAAACACCGGAGAGCACCAGCAGATCAGGACGTGCGCGCATGACCGGCGTCAGAACCGGGGTAAAGTCGGTTGTATCAACCTGATAGGTCACATTGTCGGAAACCACTTCCAGACCCAGGGCTTTGGCCGCTTCGACGCCGCCATCACGCTGGCTGAGCGGGTCGGATTCGTTGGCCGCGACAAAGGCAACGGTTTTGACGCCTTCTTCCTCCATCAGATATTTGTAGATTGCGGGGCCGGATTGGTAGTTTGCCACCATGCCCAGAACCGCGTTTGAGGCGGGTGCCTCATAAAGCGACTTGGGGAAGGCATAAGGGAAATACATGATCCCGTTGGATTCAGCGACCGGACGAACAGCGGCCGCGCCATCGTCGACGTTCGGACCAACAACATAGTGAATGCCCTCCTGGGCCATCTTTTCCATGCCCGCGATGGCGCGCTTGGGATCTTTCTGATCGTCGAAGGACACGATTTCGATGTCATAGGTCGTATCACCGATGGTGTAGCCGCCGGTTTCGTTGATCCAGGCGGCACGCGTTTCCATCGACCGCTGGTTGGAAATGCCCCATGCCGCGGCAGGGCCACTGGTCACGCCGACAAAACCGATTTTCAGAACCGGGTTCTCTGCGACGGCGGCGGTTGCCCCGATCGCTGTCACTGCAACAGCCGCCATGGCCGTTTTCACAAATGATCTTCTTTGCATGTCTTAACTCCCGTTGAATCAAATTTTGACGCGTTTTGCGCCATTCTTGGCCAGCATTTTGATGGATTCCCCATGTTGCCGCTGCGTCAGTTGACGATTGTTAACAATCTCTGTCAACATTTTTGTTATTTTGGTCGACAAATTCTAACGCTTGGCCTTACACTGATTGAAGTTTAAGCATTTGCAGCCAGCATGGCCGCAAAGCCCGTCAATCCTGAAAGAAATCTTGTGTCCACCAAGCCGCAGCAAAGCAGACAAGCGACATCCGACCTGACCGGGGGCCCGGAAGAGAACTTTATTGTCGAGCGTATTTACAAGGCGGTGATGGAACAACGTCTGGCCCCGAAAACCAAGCTGAGCGAAGCGCGCCTGTGCGAGACATTCGGCGTCGGACGGATGCGCGTTCGGCGCGCACTTCTCCTGCTCTCAAGTCAGGGCATCATCGAGCTACAGTCAAATCGCGGTGCATATGTCGCCTGCCCCGACAAGACCGAAGCGAACGATGTATTCGCGGCCCGGATGTTGATCGAACCACCGCTCGTTCGGCAACTGGCGCAGAACCCGGGCGATATTAATCTGGCACTCCTCACCAACCACATCGCTCTGGAAGATGCGGCCCGCGAAAAAAAAGAGCGTACCGAAATCATTCGGCTGTCAGGCGAATTTCACACAAAACTCGCCCAGGCGACCGGAAACAAGTTTATCTCCCGGATGATGCGCGAGCTGGTTACACGGACGTCACTCATCGTCGGCCTCTTCGGGACATCAGAAAACGCCAGTTGCCCGGATGATGAACACAGCAACATCCTGAAAGCGATCCAGTCACATGACCCGGACCTGGCCGAGAAATTGCTAATATCTCACCTCAACCACATTCAAAGCGGTCTCGATATGGAAGCGCGCCAGGAACCCCAGGACGACCTGGCTGCCATTCTTGGTTCGGATTGAACAACCGCCAATCCATCACCCGTTGTCAGTGTAAACCGACAGTGCTGCTTTCCCCCTGACGGAAACAGATCGGACAGAACCTGTCCGATCAATACCGCATTTGAATCTCAGCTGCGCTGAAGGTGAATGCCGTCGGCTGAATGCAGTTTCGGAGCCATGCGGCGGCATTGGCATATTCATCGGTCAACGCTCGTTCCAGCCCTTTCCTGCGATGATCTTCAATCTGGCCTTGTCCACGCGGCGTGCCCTCGTTTCCGATTGCTTTGCACCGGAAAAATGCAGAACCCAGCCACGCTGTCGTCCCGGCGTCAACTCTTCGAAGGCTTCGGCCAGCTCGGGATCGTCATCGAGGGCATCTTGTAGCTCTTCGGGATAATCGAGATTGTCCTTTTCGGTAAACTGGACTTCCAGCCCGTCCTTTTCCGCCTGGATGGCCCGCGCTATGAAGCGCCGGATCGTGTCCTCTTCGTCTTCGATCTCTTCCAGATTCTCGAAGTGCAGCCGCCGCATCGCCTGCGAATGCTTGCCGGGCTGGACGAGAACACCGTCCTCGTCCTCCAGCAGCGACCCCTTGAAGAAACCGACCGCGCAGGAGTTCTTCATCCCGTAGATGATGGCGACATTGCTACCGTCCCACGCGTAGCAGAGCTTGCCCCATTTCACGTGCTCTTCGAGGTCACTACCAAGAAGGATGTCGCGCAACTTGCGCCGCTCATCCTGCCAGTTTGTCTGGTTCAGAAGCGCTTCGATCCTTGAATCCTCTGCCATGCCGGTTACCTGCCCTGTCCTCATTGCGGTGCGATGAAGAGCCGTCCGAGCGCGATCAACGCGCAGACGGTTACGACACCCAGCCAGTAATACACTGGCCCGTGGTCAACAGCCCCCGAGCACAGATGCACGCCGGAGAAAACAAGCATTTCCACCGCGATTCCGATGGCAGCGATCGGCACCAGCCACCCCAGAGAGGCGGCGAAAACCGGAGCGACCAGACCGGCAGCGCAAAGCAGTTCAAACGGGATCAGGCCCATCCAGACGACACTGGGGATCGCGGCCAGCGTCGGGACAGCCTGTTCCGAGTTAAAGAGTTTCCAGCCCGCGCCGATGACCGTGTGCAGCGCCAGCAGCGCCTGAAGTATCCAGAGGACGATGTTCATTGCGCGTCCTCGTCATCAAGACCGGCAATGACCTCTTCCAGCCTGCCGAGGAACTGTTCCCAACCGGCCCTGGCTCCGTGATAGGCCCGATCCTGACCGGAACCAAAACCCGATTGCTCCATCTTCAGATGCGTGCCGGTACCGGTTTCCGTCAGGGTCCAGGTCACCACGCTTTCCAGCCCCTGCGCCACCCAGGAATAGGAGAGCGACTTGTGCGGCTCGACCGCCAGAACCTCGCAGGACACCGTGCCCCAGTCCGCCTCCAGATCGAAACGGTGCCCGACCTCGGGTTTGAAATCGCTCTTCATCAGCCATTCCTCCATGAGGTGCTTTTGCGTCAACGCGCGCCATACCTTCTCCGGCGCGTGGCGCAAATCGCGTTCTTTCACGACTGTGCGCGTGATGTTTTCGGTTTCTGTCACTGGTCCATCCTCTTCAAAATATCTTCGAGACCATCGAGCTTTACATCCCAGAAGCGGCTCATGGTCCGCGTCCAGTCCACCAGCGGAGCCAGCCCCTGGATATTCGCGGAATAACGCGTCTGACGCCCGTCCTGCCGCCCACTGACAAGGCCCGCCTGTTTCAGAACGGACAGATGTTTCGACACGGCCGGTTGCGAAATCCCGGCCTGTTCGGTCAGCGACAGGACGTTCTGTTCGCCATCAAGGCACAACCGTTCCAAGATCGCCCTGCGCGTTGGGTCGGCAAGGGATCGGAAAATCCTGTCGTGCTGATCTGACATAACAAATAGCCCTTTGGTTATGAATAACTCATAACCGTGCAGCTATATTTCTGTCAATTAGACTCAGAACCCGCAGCCAGTTTCAGAGACAGGCGGCGTTCAACTCGCACCTAGCGGTGCGGCATGCCCTTCGGTCGCAGCAGTTGCTTTTGGGCCGCCGTCCGGAACGGTGCATTCGGTGCGCCGTAGCCGTCATAGGCCCCGACGCGCTGCACGATTTCGAAGAACAGACCGCTTGCGAAGGGGCGGCTGTAGAACTGGTAGAAAGCGCCATCCGCCGTTTCGTCGTAGAGAATGTTCAGGGATTTCATCTCTGCCAGGCGCTCGGCCTCTATGTTGAAACGGGCCTGAAGGTCTCCGTAATAGTTCTCGGTGAGCGCAAGCGGGCGGAAGCCCGCATCTCTCATGCGGCTTGCGGTTGAAAAGATGTCGTCGGTCGCAAAGGCAATATGCTGAATCGCACCGCCGAAGCTGTCGGCAAGAAAGTTGCCGACGAAGGTACGATGCGTGTCGGCGCCGTTCAGAGTGATCCGCGCGCTGCCATTGGCGCTTTTTATCGCCACGCTGCGCACAAGTCCGTCGGGGTCCACCACATCGACGATCTCCGAGCGCGACATGTCGAAGATCGACGTATAGAACAACGCCCAGCTCAGCATGTCCTCGTAGCTCATGGTTTCCGCGACATGATCGATCCGCGACAGTCCCGCGCCGGGCGTCGCGGGGACGTCGGACTGCCTGAACTCGACCGACCAGACATCCGCCAGATCGCTCGTGTCATCAATGAAATGCATGACACTGCCGCCGACACTGCGGATCGCAGGGATATCGATCTCGCCAGGTCCTACACTTTGACTGAACGGCGTCGCGCGCAAAGAGCTTGCGCGTTCCGTGGTGGCGGAGGCATCGTCCACCCGCAGGCCAACATCGCAAATATTGGTGCCGTGCATGTTGTAAGCGGCACCGGCAAATCCGCTGCTCTCCTTGTTGAGGATCACCCGAACGTCGCCCTGTTGCCAAAGGGTTACCGCCTTGGAGACGTGATCGCCCGAATGGGAGAACCCCATGCTGCGCAGCATCTCGACAAGTTGCTCGGCTTCTCCATCGCGTGTCGCGAACTCCACGAAGCCAAAGCCGTTGACCTGGCTCCGGGGCGGCATGGCGGGGGTGTCGATCATCACGTCAGGCTCGGCGCGCCGAACGTCGTCCATAAGTACATGCAGGGCCCTGTAGCCGTCCCGCGCGATGCCCTCGGGTTGAGCACTCCGGAACTGGTCGTTGAAGATTTCCAGGCTGACAGTGCCATCATAACCGGTCGCCGCGACCGCCCGCATGAAATCCAGTACAGACAAGTCGCCCTCGCCCGGCATGTTGCGGAAGTGGCGCGACCAGTAAAGCAGGTCCATATCGATCCTGGGGGCATCCGCCAGTTGCACGAAAAAGATCTTGTCGCTCGGGATACGGCGGATCGTCTCCGGATCGATCTTGCGGGCAAGCGTGTGAAAGCTGTCGAGGATCAGGCCGATATTCGGATGATCGGCACGCCGCACGATTTCCCAGGCGTCCCGGTGATCGTTCACATGCCGCCCCCAGGCCAGGGCCTCGTAGCCCACCCGCATGCCAAAAGACGCCGCCACCTCGCCCAGCTCAGCAAAGTCCTGAGCGGCCCTGTCGATTCCTCCCAAAGCATTTGGGTGAAGTGACGAGCAGACCAGCATGAGGTCGGCGCCCAGTTCGCCCATCGTCTCAAACTTGAACTTGGCACGGTCAAAGGCCTTCCTCCGCGCGTCGCCGTCCAGACCTTCGAAATCACGAAATGGCTGGAACAGCAGAATTTCGAGCCCGTGATCACGGATCATTCTGCCGATGTCTCGCGGTGTGCCTGCATCCGCGATGAAATCCTGCTCGAAAATCTCGATTCCATCGAAACCGACCTTGGCGATCGCCGCGAGCTTTTCTCTTAAAGTCCCGGAAACCGAGACTGTTGCGATTGATGATTTCATGAAGACCCCCTGGTTCGGAACGTCGCGTGCAAGTGGAGAAATGTCCGGGTAAATGATTTTCAGGTGCCTAGGCGTCGACGCTTCGGCTCGCGAACAACGCGCCGTTTGCCTCCATCATCTTGATCTCATCCTCTGAGAACCCCAGTTCCGCGGCGATCTCGGCGTTGTGTTGCCCAAGGTCGGGCGCGATACCGGGCGTCGACTTCTCGCAGGCCGAAAAGTTGAACGGCAGGTTCGGCAGGCGGATCTTGCCCAGCTCTGGGTGATCCTGCTCAAGGATCATGCCGCGCGCGGCGATCTGCGGATCTGCCATCACCTGGTCGATGGTCTGCACTGGTGCTGCGGGCACGCCCGCGGCCTCCAGCGCCGCCATGCAGGCGGCCACGGAGGGTTGCGCCCCGGTCCAGGTACGCACAAGCCCTGTCACCTCCTCGCGGTGCGCGTTGCGCCCGGCAGCACTGTGGAAGCGGGCATCTGCAGCCAGCGCCTCACCCCCGATGAGCTGCGCCAGCCTGGCCCAGATTTCATCCACCTGCGCTGCAATCACCAGATAGCCATCGGGTGCCGGGAAGGCGCCGTAGACGGTGGAATCCGGCTGGTCGGAGCCTGCACGCACCGGCATCACCTTGCCGCCCGAGAGGCTGTAGGCCTGCACCGCGAAATCGTGCATCGAGACCATGCAATCATAGAGCGCAAGGTCGAGGTGCTGGCCCTCGCCGCTGCGTTCACGGCCCAGCAGCGCGGCGCAGATCGCGGCGATACCATGTGCGCCGGTGTACATATCGGCCAGCGGCATCCGGAACAGCGGTGGCGCTTCCCCCGGGGTGCCAACCATCGCCATCGCGCCGCTCTTGGCTTCGGCGATCAGGCCGAAACCTGCACGCTCGGCATCCGGCCCGGTCTGGCCGTAGGCGGAGACCGAGCAATAGACGAGGCGCGGGTTGACCTTGCAAAGATCGTCATAACCGAGCCCGAATTTCTTCAGCGCGCCGGGGCGGTAGTTTTCCACAAAAACATCGGCGGTCTTGATCAGCCGCTGCATCAAATCGCGGCCCTGCTCCTGCCGCAGGTCGAGGCAGAGGCCCTTCTTGCCCATGTTCTGTTGCAGGAAATAGCCGCTGTGTTCCCCCGCGAAATAGGGGTGGCGGCGGCCCGCGTCCCCCAGCTTGGGGCGCTCGACCTTGATCACCTCGGCCCCCATCGAGGCCAGCGCGCGCGACATGAAGGGACCGGCGAGATAGTGCGAGTAATCGACGACGCGGATGCCGGTGAGCGGGAGCGGTTGCTGTTTCATTCTATGTCCAATCTTCAGGCAGCGGCGGTGGATTTCATCGGAATCATCAGCTTGTGGACACCGGTCTGAACGACCTCGCCACGCTGGTTCACCAGTTCGGAGGCGAGCCGCATGATGCCCCAGCCGCCCTTGCTGGTTTCGCGCTTGCTCTCGACGGTGAAGCGGCAGTGGAGCTCGTCACCGATGGCGATGGGCAGCTTGAAATCCCATTCCCAGCCCAGCGACATGCCGGGCACGAAGCGCAGGTCGGCCTGGGTTTTCAGCCCGTCAGTGAGCGAAAGCCCAAGAAGCCCGTGGGCGACGCGTTTGCCGAAGCTGGACTTGCGGGCAAATTCCTCGTCCGTGTGAACCGGCGTGTGGTCGCCGGTGAGGTCGGCGTAGGTCATGATCATTTCGCTGGTCACGGTGACCTTGGGCGAGGTGCCGGTGGCACCGGACTCGACCTCGTCGAAATAAAGTTCGGGGATGCTTTCAGCCATGGGTGGCCTCCGTTGTGATGCGGTGTTCCAGGCCCTTCACGGCGGCCACCAGGGTGGCGTTCACGGGGGTGGGCACATTGTGTCGGGCGCCATGCCGGACGACGGCGCCGTGGATGAAATCGATCTCGGTGCGACGTCCGCGTTCGAGGCTTTGCAGCATCGAGGCCTTGAACCCCGGCGGCAGCCCCTCGGCGGCAAGCGCCCAGGGTTCGCCCGGGTCGGAGAAGTCGAGCCGGGCACCTGCGGCACGTGCCACCTCCATCGCCTCGGCAACGGCAGCACGGGCACAGGCCTCGATTTCGGGCAGCCCGAAGAGCGGACCATAGGAAAGGCCGGTAAGGGCGCTGAGGCCGCTGGTGGAGACATTCACCAAGAGCTTGTTCCAGGCAAGGTCACGGATCCGCGCGCTGGCCTCGCAGGCCAGACCGGCTTCGGAAAAGGCGTCCGCCACGGCACGCATCCGCCCGGTCACCGCACCCTCGGCGGGGCCGATGAAGGTCTGCCGGCCCGCCACTCCGCCGATCACTAAGCCCGGCTCGGTCATGGTGCCGCCTACGTAAGTCTTGCCGAGCAGCACCCGCTCGGGCGGGGCGAAGGGGGCCATCAGCTCTTCATGACCCATGCCGTTTTGCAAGGAGAGCAGCAGGGTTTCCGGCCCGATCGCGCTGCGCGCGCCTGAGAGCGCGGCGGTGGTGTCGAAGCTCTTGACCAGCACGATCAGCAGATCAACCGTGGCTTCGGGCGCGCAGACCGTATCGGCCCGCACCGGCACCACCCGCCGCCCCGCCGCGCCGAGGTCGAGGGTGAGGCCCTGCGTGTTCAGCCGGTCGACCAGCGCGGGGTTGCGGTTGACCAGCAGCACCTCGTGCCCGGCCGCGGCCAAGAGCCCGCCGAAGACGCAGCCCAGCGATCCGGCGCCCAGAATGGCAATGCGCATGGCTCAGGCCTCTTCCATATGGCCGCCGAGGAAAAGCTGGCCCACCCGCGGATCGGCAAGCAGGGCCTCGGCGCAGTCGTGCATCCTTGTCTGCCCCAGCTCCAGCACGATGCCGAAATCCGACATCGCCAGCGCCGCCTTGGCATTCTGCTCGACCATCAGGATCGTCACGCCCTCATCGCGCAGCGCCTGAAGCGTGCGGAATACCTCGGCCACCAGGTTGGGCGAAAGGCCGATGGAAGGCTCGTCGATCAGGATCAGCTTGGGGTCGAGCAACAACGCGCGGGCCACTTCGAGCTGCTTCTGCTGGCCCCCGGACAGTTCAATCGCCTTCCGGTCACGGAACTCGCGCAGCATCGGGAACTGGTCCATCACCTTCTCGATCCGCGCCTTCACAGCGGACTGGTCGCGCGCCGTGATCCCGCCCAGTTCGAGGTTGTGATAGACCGAAAGCTGCGGCACCACGTTGCGGCCCTGCGGCACATAGGTGACACCCTCGCCGATCATCTGCTTCGGGGTCTTGCCGGTCACGTCGCGGCCTTCCAGCAGGATCTGGCCGGAATGGATGTTGAGCAGCCCGAAGATCGCCTTGAACACGGTGGATTTGCCCGCCCCGTTCGGCCCGATGACGGTGGTGATCGTGCCTTTCGGGATCTCGAACTCGACCCCGTTCAGGATGGTGATCTTGCCGTAGCCGCCGTAGAGGTTTTTCAGTTGCAACATGGCTCAGCTCCCGAGATAGGCGTCGATGACGGTCTGATTGGCGCGGATCTCCTCGGGCGTGCCCTCGGCGATGATCGCGCCTTCGGCGAGCACCACAATGCGGGTGCAGAGCGACATGACGAATTCCATGTTGTGCTCGATCACGACAAAGGTGGTGCCATGCTCGCGGTTGTAGGTTTTCAGCCGCTCCTTGAGGTGGCCCAACATTGTCAGGTTGACCCCGCCCGCCGGTTCGTCGAGCAGCACCAGCGCCGGGTTCGCCATGAAGGCCATGGCCGCATCCACCAGCTTCTGCTGCCCGTAAGAGAGGCTGCCGGCCAGCTCGTCACGCAGATGGGTGAGGCGGAAGAAGGCGATCATCCGGTCGGCCTCTTCGGTCAGCCCGGCATCCGATGCGCCGAAGAGGCGGCTGAACATGCTGCCCTTGTGCTCCTGCCCCGCGAGGATGATGTTGTCGAGCACGGTCATCTCCGGGAAGACCGAAAGCTGCTGGAAGGTGCGGCCCACGCCCAGCCTGGAGAGCGCGCAGGCCCGCTTACCCGCCACATCCTGGCCGTTCACGGTGACCCCGCCAGTGTCGGGCCGGAGCTGGCCGAGCACGCAGTTGAACAGCGTCGACTTGCCCGAGCCGTTCGGCCCGATCAGGCCCAGCACCTCGCCCTTGCGCACATCGAAGCTGACGTCGCGCACGGCCTGAATCCCGCCGAAGCTCTTGGAGATGTTGCGAATGGAAAGGACGGTATCGGTCACAGCTGGGCTCCTTCCTTGAGATCACCGCGCTCGGCCGGTTCGCGCGAGCGGATCGCGGCGATGGCGCGCGACAACAGGCCCAGAAGGCCGCTCGGGCAGACCACCATGAGAAAGACCACCAGCGCGGCGTAGATCATCAGGTAATAGGCTTCGGCGAAGCGCAGGAACTCGGGCAGCATGATCACCAGCCCGGCCCCCAGGAAGGGCCCGAAGAAATAGCCGGAGCCGCCGACCACCACCATCAGCAGGATCTTCAGCGAGATGATGAGGGTGAAGGACATCGGGTCGATATATTGCACCAGCGGCGCCATCAGCGCGCCCGAGAGCCCGCCATAGGCGGCACCGATGGCGAAGGCGAGCAGCGTCACCAGCCGGGTATCGACCCCCAGCGAATTGGCCCGGATCGGATTTTCGCGCAGCCCCTTGAAGGCCCGGCCCCAGGGCGAGTTGACCAGCCACCAGAAGCTGAGCGAGGCCAGAACGAAAACACCGAGAGTGAAGAAGTAGTACCGCGTACCGTCCATCAGGCTCAGCCCCGCCACCGAGGGGCGCGGGATGCCGACAAGGCCGTAAATGCCACCCGTGAGCCATTCTTCGTTGCGCATCACGAGAAAGGCCAGTGTCGTGAAGGCCAGCGTGACAAAGGCAAGGAAATGGTGCTGCACCCTGAGCGCCGGGTAGCCGAGGATAAGACCGACGACGAAGCAGAGCCCCATGCCGACCACGACTGAAGCGATCCAGGGCAGGCCCGCCATCGTCATGATCGCGGTGGTATAGGCACCGATGCCCATGAAGGCGGCCTGCGCAAGGCTGATCTGGCCGGCATAGCCCAGCGTCAGGTTCAGCCCCATCGCAGCGACGGTGAACACCAGCCAGGACGAGAGCACATAGGTGCCGTAGGTCGCCTGGGTGAAGGGGGCGATGATCAGGCCGGCCAGAATGGCGACCAGCCCCAGGATCTTGAGCTGTTTCATACCGTGCGGCCCTCCGAGGTGCCGAGCAGCCCCTGCGGGCGCAGCAGGATGATGACGATGAGAAGGATCATCGGCCCGGCGATCCGGTATTCCGACGAGAGATAGGCGGCGGAGAGGTTGTCGATCACCCCGATCAGCAGCCCGCCGACCAGCGCGCCGCGCACCTGATTGAAGCCGCCGACGATGGCCGCGAGAAAGGCGACGAGGCCGATCGGTTCGCCGTTGGAAAACTTGGCAAGGTAGATCGGCGAGATCAGCACCGAGGCCAGCGTGGCGAGGGCGGCGTTGATCATGAAGGTATAAAGCACCATGCGCTGCACGTTGACGCCAAGGATCTCGGCAACACCGGGGTTTTGCGCCGTGGCCTGCATCGAGCGCCCCGTCCGGGTACGGCCCATGAAGAGCTGAAGCGCGATGATCGCGGCGGCAGAGACAGTGAGGTTGCCGATGTCCTGATGCGAGATGACGGCGCCGAAGACGGTGAAGGTCTCTTCCGAGAACAGCGCCGGAAAGGTCTGCGCCTCCGCCGAATAGAACTCCTTGACCAATTCGCGCATCAGGATCGCCAGCGCGATGGTGGCCATGACGATGGGCAGGTGCCCGTGCGGCAGCATCGGCTGGATCACGAGGCGCTTGAAGACAAAGCCGAGGATGAAGACAGCAACCGCCAGCCCGAAGCCGATGGCCACCGGAAACGGCAGGCCCAGCACCTGGGTGCCTACGAGGATGAAGAAAGCCGGCACCATCACGAACTCGCCCTGGGCGAAATTGATGGTTTGCGAGGCTTGCCAGAGCAGCGTGAAGCCGATGGCAGCGAGCGCATAGATCGAGCCGGTCGACAGGCCCGAAATAATGAGCTGCAGGAAGTCGGACATGGGATGACCTTTTCTGCGAAAATCTTGGCATGGCGGGGCTGGTTGCCGGCCGCCATTTGGCGACCGGCAGGCCTGCACCCCGGCTGCGGGAGGATCAGTTGGCGGGGAGCATGTCTTTCACGATGGTCTCCTCGCCCTGCACTTCCACCAGGAAGCTCTCGCGCGAGACCTCGCCGGTTTCATCCCAGCTTACGTCGAGCAGGATGTTGGGCACATCTTCGACCTTGATGGTCATGTTGTGCAGCGTGTCGGCCACCTTCTGGCGGTCCAGCTCACCGGCGCGTTCGATGGCGGTGGCCGCGGTATAGATTGCCACATAGCCCTTCATCGCGTTGTGATCGGCCTTGTAACCGTAGCGGTCGGAGAAGCGTTTGGAGAAAGCCTGAATCTCGGGATTGGGCGCGTCCACGGTGAGGCCGACATGGCCCATGATGCCATCGGCGGCACCTTCGGACAGCTCGATCACCTTCTGGTTCAGCAGGGTGGTTTCACCGATAATCGGCACTTCCACGTTCTGCTTGCGCAGCTCCTTCAGCAGCCGGGCGCTCTCTTCCTCGTGCAGGTAGACAAAGATCGCATCGGCATTGGCAGACTTCAGCTGCGTCACATCGGAGGCAAAGTCGGCCTGGCCCACTTCGCTGGAAATATCGGCCACCACCTCGATGCCCCGGGCTTCCATCTCGGAGACAAAGGCATCGTGCCCGCCCTTGCCGAACTCGTTGTTCACCCAGCTCACCGCGACCGACTTGGCCCCGAGGCCCTCGTCGAGATAGGCCGCGATCTTGGGCATGGATTTCTGCGCACCAAAGCTGGAGCGGAAGACATAGGGGTTGCCCTTCTGAGTGATCGAGGGCGACTCGGAGCCGACGATCTGCGGGATGCCCTGCTGCATCGTCACCAGCATGTTCACGATGGTCGAGGACGAATAGACCGTGCCGAGGATCAGGAAGGCCCCGTCGTCGATGGCCTTCTGCACCAGCGCGCGCGAGGTCTGCGCATCGGTCTGGGTGTCGTATGTGTCGATCTCAAGCTGCATGCCCAGCACGCCGCCCGCTTCGTTGATCTCATCGACGCCCATGTTGATGGCGTCGGTCCAGGCATTGCCCACGGTGGCGCCGGGGCCGGACAGCTCGGCCACATTGCCGAGCTTGATGGTGTCGGCGCTGGCCGCACCGAAGATGCCGAAGGCGGCAAGCGCCGTGGCAAGAGTCAGTTTCTTGAACATGTCATTCCTCCCATTTTGTACCGGCAACCTTGAGGCCGCTTTGGCCCGCCTGGTCGATCCCGGCCTTCTCCGCGGATTGCCCCGCGGACCGTCCCGGCACCCGTGAACGGAGCCGATTGCCCGGGATTTTGACAGGTTAGTTCGTCGCCGCGAAAGGGGCGTCACCGCCTGTTGATGCATCAAACCAAGAAAAAGGCATCAGAATGAAACCGGAGGACGGCTTGATGCATCAAAGAGGGCCCATCGCCTGAGTCCTGACGGCTCAGGGCTTCAGCCCGCGGCTGGCCGCGAATCAGCCTTGCACAACGGCTGCCATCTCCTGGGAGCCGCGAATGTCCCGGACGTTCTCTCGCATGATGATTTCCGAGGGTGCCCGCTCCGGTTCGATCGGCAAGCCTGCGTGGAAATTCCCTATCGCGCGCATCGCCATGTCGCTGATCCGCACCATGTCCTGATGCACCACGGCATCGACCGTGCCATCAAGCAGGGCGTTGCGGGTAAGTGGCGTCAGGTTGAACGCGACATAGGCCATGTCCTGTGCTCTGCCTTTCTCGTGCAACGCCTTCTCGATGCCCCGGTTTCCAGCGCCGAGATTGCAGATCGACGTCAGGTCGGGATGACGTTCGAGAAGGTCCAGCGCCCGTCCGTAGAAGGCCGAGGGATTGTCGCCCATGGTGATCACGTCAAGCACGGCGATCTCCGGAAAATCCTGCCGCAATAACGTCCTGACACCGCTTTCCCGCTCCTCGTGACTGCGGTAGAGCGTGTCGCTCATGAAGATCGCGGCCTTGCCCCGGCGACCCGAAAGGTGACCCATCAGCGCGCCGGCCGTCCGCCCGGCGGCACGGTTGTCCATCCCGGCGTAGAAGGTCACATCCGCCTCGGGCAACGGCGTGAGGATGGAGACGACAGGGATTTTTCGCGCCGCCAATTCGTTCACCTTGTCGCGGATCAGGGGATGCTCGATCGGCTCCATGATGACGCCATTGGTTCCCTCGGCCAGCGCCTCTTCGAGCGAGCTTACCAGTTCCGGCACCTTCGCCTTCTGGGCATGACGCATCCGCAGCGTGACACCAAGTGCGCGCGCCGTCCGCCGCAATGCGCCGACAAGCATGTCTTTGGCAAAGCCCGGCTGCCCGCCGAGCATGACATCAAGCGTCAGCCCGGTAAGCTCCGGTGCCATGACCTGAGGGCGGCCGCCACTCTGGCTGAGCCATTGTGCCGCTTCGAGTACCTTCCGCACCGTTTTCTCGCGCACCCCGGGACGCGCGTTGAGCACACGGTCAACGGTTGCGGTGCTCACCCCCGCATGGAGCGCGATATCGATGATTCTGGCTTTAGAGTCTGACATACCCGCCGCTCCTGATGCATCATTCTGACAAGAATGGCATCATTTCAGAATTTTGTGAGGATTCCAATCCGGCAATGATCCATCAGCCGGTGACAGATCAGACCGTTCTGAGCATCTTTCGCCGCGTGCCTGAAACGAAAGATTGAATGGGGAAGTAGAAGATGACCGCTACGATAGCCACCGACGCGCTCGAACAACTCGCGGACCGCCTCGCAGAAGCATGGATGAACCACAGAACGATTGACACCGTTCCGCCCGTCCTGCTGACCGACCGGCAGGACGGCTACAGGGTGCAGGATTTCATGGCCCGCAGGCTCGGTGGCACCGTTGCGGGTTGGAAGGCCGGTGCCACAAGCGACGGCATGCGCCGCCGTGACGGGCACGATGGCATTGTTCCCGGTAGGGTTTTCGCCGACAGGCTGTATCTCGGCGCAGAGCACCGGCTCGACGCTGCTCTTTTCCCCGGCGGCCACCTGGAGCCGGAATTCGCCTTCCGCTTTCTCGAAAGTCCGGACCTTCGCACAGACTGGACCCCTGCCGCCCTTGCCCCCATTGTCGCCCCACATATCGCGGTAGAGATCATCGGCAGCCGGCTGGACGCGGACCTGCCAGCGACCTGCCGCGCGACCGCGATGACGATTGCGGACAACGGAAACGGCTTCGCACTGGTCATCGGACCGGAGATTTCGCCTGACGCCCGCTACGACCCGCTCGATCATGCCGTCGACATGCGCATCGACGGCGGCCCCCCTGCCCCCAACGTTCCGCCCTGGATACGCGCCCAACCGCTCGCGGCGCTCGCCGACACCGTTAACCTGTTGGCAGCCCGGGGGATCACCCTGGAGGCCGGCCAGTATGTTACCACCGGTTCGGCAACCGATACGCTCCCGGTTTTGGGCGGGAGCACCGTCAATGCCGATTTCGGCATTCTTGGTTGCATGCGCCTTACATTCGCCTGACCGGAGCATTTCATGACCGACCACATTTCCACCGAACGACGCGGCCCGGCGCTCTGGATCACCATCGAACGCCCGGAGGTGCGCAACGCCCTCAATCCAAAGGCCCACACCGAACTTTCCGATGCTTTTGACCGGTTCGCCGACGACGATACGCTTTGGGTTGCAGTTCTAACCGGTCGCGGCGACAGGGCCTTCTGTGTCGGTTCCGATCTGAAGCACCGGGTCGAGGCCGGTTCAAACCTAACCCCGGCCACCGGGTTTGCCGGCATCTGCGAACGCTACGACCTGGACAAACCAGTCATCGCTGCGATCAACGGAGACGCCCTGGGGGGCGGTCTCGAAACCGTGCTGGCCTGCGACCTAGCCGTCGCGGTGGATACCGCGCGCCTGGGGCTGCCTGAGCCGCGCGTCGGTCTTTGCGCACATGGCGGTCTGCATCGCCTCATGCGCCACCTGCCCGCCAAGTCCGCGTCCCGATTGGCGCTGACCGGCAAGCTTTTCACCGCCTCCGAAGGCAAGGCGATGCATCTGGTGAACGAAGTCGTCCCGCGCGAAGGGTTCGCCGCAGCCGTCAACAGCTTGGTCGAGGAAGTACTGGCCTGCGCGC
Organism: Sulfitobacter sp. G21635-S1; assembly: GCF_027213915.1. NCBI lineage: Bacteria > Pseudomonadati > Pseudomonadota > Alphaproteobacteria > Rhodobacterales > Roseobacteraceae > Sulfitobacter > Sulfitobacter sp. G21635-S1. The sequence goes on along the minus strand of NZ_JAPWGV010000006.1, from coordinate 91,977 downwards.
CACTCGCCGTCCGCGCAACAAAGCAGATGATGCACCGGGGTCTGTCAGCTCCGGATGTCGAAGCCGCCTTCGCCCTGAACTATCCAGCGTATGACCGCATGCTGGCCTCGGAAGATGCCCGCGAAGGCCCGGCCGCCTTTGCCGCCAAGCGCACTCCGGTCTGGCGCGGTCAATAGGCGATCCTTGCCACGTCGCGCAGTTCCTCCGGTGTGGTGGTGCGGAAGCCGAAGAACTCCAGATAGGCCGGGATTTGCTCGAACAGCATGTCGGTGCCGACCTGAAATCGGCAGCCTTTTTCCCGCACCGCAGCGAGGAAGGGTGTGATTTCCTGCTTCATCACCACTTCTCCGACAAAGGTCGCAGGCGCGATCCGGTCGACGTCCATCGGCAACGGATCCCCGGCATTCATCCCAAGCGGTGTGGCATTCACCACAACGTCATGTCCGTCCGGGTCTTTCGATCCGGCGTTGACGATCAGCTCCGGATAATGCGTTCGAAGCCTGTCGGCCAACCCGTTCATTGTTTGCGCATTGTTGTCGAAAACCGACAGCTCGCGCACCCCGGCTGCCGCCAGAGAAGCCGCAATCGCCGATCCGACCCCGCCCGCACCAACCACCAGAACCTTCGCGCCCTCAAGGACCGCACCCTTGCGAAGGGCACCACGGACAAAACCTTCGCCGTCGAACATGTCGCCGATCAGCCGGCCGTCCGGATCCATCCGGATGGCATTGCACGAACCGGCCACGCGCGCGGTGGTCATTGCGTCGTCCAGCAGCCCCATGGTCGTGACCTTGTGCGGCATGGTTATCAAGGCACCATGAATGTTCGACAACCTGAACACCAACCTCAGAAACTCGGCATAGTCTTCAGCTTTGCATCCCATGGGAACCACGACAGCGTCGATGTCGTGCTTTTCAAAGTAGGGATTGTAGATCATCGGCGCCCGGAACGACTCGGTCGGATAACCGAGATGCGCGATGAGCTTGGTCTTGCCTGAAATCATGGGTCACCTTTGTTGTGGGCGCTAACCCTGGCCTTCGTAGCCCAACAGGCGCGGAAGGAAGAGAACGATGTCGGGAATGAAGATCATCGCGAGCAGCGCGGCGATGAGGACCAGAAGGAAGGGCACAACTTCGCGGATGATGTCGCGCAGCGGAATGCCGGTCACCGCGTTGATGACGAAGAGCAGGATGCCGTAGGGCGGTGTGATCAGACCGATCATGCAGTTCACCACGATGACCACACCGAAATGCACCAGATCGATTCCGAGCAGGTTGCAGGTCGGGATGAACAGCGGAACGATGACCAGGATGATCGTCGTGGCATCAAGCAGACAGCCGAGCGCCAGGACAAGCAGGTTGACCGCCAGCAGGAACAGGATCGGAGAGACGTTGACATCCACGAGGTAGGAGGCCAGCGCGGCCGGAATGTTTTCGGAGGCGACGATGTAATTCAGGATCAGGGCACCGCCGATGACGATCCCGACAGCTGCCGATGACCGGGCGCTGTCCACCAGGATCGTGTAAAGCGCCTTCAGGCTCAGCGAGCGGTAGAAGAAAGCCGACAGCAACAGCGCATAGGCTGCGGCCACAGCGGCAGCTTCGGTTGGCGTCGTGACGCCGCCATAGATCCCGTAGAGCAGGATCGCCGGCATCAGCAGCGCGGGGAATGCCCGCCCCGTCACCCGGGGCATGTCACGCAGCGGAACCGGCTCCTCGGTCACGAAACCGCGGCGATGCGAGATCCAGAAATTCATGCCCATCAGAACTCCCCCCATCAGCAATCCCGGCAGAATGCCGCCAAGAAACAGCGCCCCGATGGAGGCGTTCGAGATGAGCGCATAGAGCACCATCGGGATCGAAGGCGGGATGATCGGCCCGATCGTCGCAGAGGCGGCGGTTATCGCGGCGGCGTAGCCGGCCGGAAAACGCCCATCCTTGCGCATCATGTCGATGATGATCTTGCCGATGCCCGCCGCATCCGCGACGGCAGAGCCGGACATCCCGGAAAAGATCAGCGATGCCATGACATTGACATGTCCCAGCCCACCCTTGAAGCGGCCGACCGTGGCAATGCAGAAATTCAGCAGCCGGTCTGAGATCGTGCCGGCATTCATGATATTGGCCGCAACGATGAAGAGCGGAACGGCAAGCAGCAGGAAGCTTTGGTAGATGCCATCCGTCAGGGTTTTCCCGATCAGCCCGATCGAAGTCCCACTTGCAAGCATATATGCCATGGAGGAGACGATGATCGCATAGGCAATCGGCATTCCGATCCCGGCCAGGAAGAAAAGCGATCCGACCATGATCGTCAGTTCAAAGCTCATTTTTCTTTCCCTTCGTGGATGGTCTCTTCAAAGGGAAGAACGTGCAGTTCGCGATCGGCGCTGTGGCGCATGCAATCCCACGCGCGCCACAGGTAGCGCAGCCCGACGGCTCCGAGGAAAACGAAATAGATCGAATAGATCGGCAGCATCTTCACAGGCAAGGTCGCAGAAGACTTCAACCGCAGAAGCTTCATCCTGTCATAGGTCGGTCCGATGGACGACCACAGCGCCGCGACGATGATCAGCGCGCCGACGATTGCCAGAACCGTCCGGGTCTTCCGGCCAACTATGTTGTAGATCATGTCGAATGTAACGTGGTCACGGTCCCGGACAACAAAGGCATTGCCCCAGAAAATCGTCCAAAGCCAAAGCACCAGGATGAACTCGACAGTCCAGCCGAAATAGGACGCATCGATCACACCGCCGAATGTCGCGGTGAACCAGGAAGAACCAACAGCGTAGCGCACGACGATCTGCAGAATGAAAGTACAGAAGATGGCCGCCATCATCAGCGCGGCGAAACCTTCGGTCGCAGTCCGGAACATTCTGGAAATGGTCTTCATCGCGTTCCCCTCCCTTGCTGTGGCCGGGCGGCCAGGCCCCGGCTTCCTGACAAAGCGTGTTTCAACCGGATCTGACGCAGTCCTGGTTGCGATGACCAAAACACTGCCCGGCGGATGTCGGTACAGCGCCGCTCGGCGCTGTACGCGTTCTCAAGGTCTCAGTTGCCGAGGGCGTTGATCGCGTCCAGCACGCCGGTCGGCCAGCTCGCCGCAAATTCACTGTCGAGGTAGGCAGACTGCACTGCCGTCCGGAAGGCGGCAACGTCAGGCTCATAGATTTCCACGCCCTTGCCTTCCAGGAACGCCACCAGCTCGTCTTCCTTGGCAAGCTGCGCGGCCCGGCCGCTGTCGGCGGCGGCAACAGCTGCGGCGGTCACCGCCTCCTGCTGCTCGGCGGTCATACCGTTGAAAACCTCGGCCGAGATGGCAATGAAGTTCCAGTCCACCAGGTGTGATGTCAGGGCGACCTGCTTGGTCACCTCGTAGAACTTGGCATCAACGACGGTGGGCAGCGGGTTGTCCTGCCCGTCGACGGCACCGGTCTGCAGCGCGGTATAGACTTCGGTGAACGCCATCGGGGTCGGGTTTGCGCCAAGCGCGCGTCCGAGAAACTGCCAGGCGTCCGACCCGGGCATGCGCAGGTTGACGCCGGCCAGATCTGCAGGGGTCTTTACGTCAATTTCCGAACGCGGCTGCCGCAGGTTCACCTGGCGCCGGCCCAGATACATCGGTGCCAGCAGCCGAACGCCAAGCTCATCTTCGACTTTTTGCTTGAAGGGGTCCATCAGCGGATCATTGAAGACCGCGACCTGATGGTCGGCGTTTTGCAGCACGTAGCCAGCGGCGAAAATCGACCATTCCGGAAAGAATGTGGCCAGTTCCTGTGCCGAGGTGATCGACATTTCCAGATCGCCCGAGGCGATGGCCTCAAGCTCGGTTCCCTGCGCGAACAGCGCGCCGTTCCAATGTGGCTCGAAAGTTGCAAAGTCGGCGACCGCGGGGCCGAAGACATCGATCATCGCGATTGCGCGCTGATCGGTTTCGGAATTCACCGCGGAAAGCCGCAACAGGACCTTGTCCTGAGCGAAAGCGCTGGTGGCGCAAACTGCAAGTGCAACGGAGGCCGCAAGAATGGCGCGACGGGTGATGGAAATTGGCATTTCAGTCCTCCCTGAGGTTGGCAGATCCGTCGCCTCTCCTCTCGACGACGAATCTCATGAAAAAGCTGATAACGAGATAGATCGATAAGTGCAAATAAAATCGATTTTCATATCTTGCATAGTTTTTGCATCTTTACATCGTTTTTCAAAGAGAGCAGACTGCCTGCGAAAGGAGGGGCACAATGTCGGCAGTGGAACCAAACGCAAAAGCGGCCAGCAAGCCCACCATCGCAGCCCAGGTTGTGGCGAAGCTTCGCCACGACATTCTGCACGGCATTCTGGCCCCGGGCGCCAAGCTGAACCTGGACAAGCTTCGCGAATCCATGGACGTGGGATTGTCGCCCCTGCGCGAGGCCGTGACCCGGCTCGTCGTCGAAGGGCTGATCGAAGCGGAAGCGCAGCGCGGCTACACGGTAGCGTCGATATCGGTGTCCAATCTTGACGAAGTCTGCGCATTGCGGCTCGAACTCGAACCCTACGCGCTGCGAAAATCCATCGAGAACGGGGGGCTAGATTGGGAAACCGCCGTCATGGGCGCCCTTTACCGCCTGAACAAGACCGACCGCACCCCGGGTGACGCCGCAAGTCTCGCCCGTTGGGAAGCTGCAAACAATGCGTTCCACCTGACCCTGATCGAGCGTTGCGACATGCCGCTGCTGATCAAGATGTACAAGTCGCTTGTCAGCATGAACGATCGTTACCGGCACATTTACCTGAAAGCGGTGACAGTCCAGCGCGACGTGATCGAGGAACACACCGCCATCGCGGATGCCGCGGTCGAACGACGCGCCGATGATGCGGTGGCAATTCTGACCCGGCATATCGAGCGTTCGACCGGCAACCTGCGGCGTCTCATCGTGGCTGAACTGCCGGTGGAGCCAAACTGATGCCAAGCCTCGGTCTCGGGCATTTCACATTCCTGGATCTCAGTCCGAGCGATCTGGTCCGGACGGCACGCGGCGCGGGGTTCGACTTTGTCGGGCTTCGGCTCCACCCCGCGGCACGGGATGCACTGTCATGGCTGCCCGACAAATCGGGGCTGAAGGAATTGCGCCGGGTCATGGCTGGTGAGGGCATCGCCCTGTACGACGTCGAAACAATCGTCATCAATAAGGCGCTGGACCCGGACGACCTCATGCCGGCACTGGACGCAGCCTGCGAACTCGGGGCCCGACGGGTCAATGTTTGCGCCGATGTCTTCCCGCAGCTTGGCGAAACATTTGCAAAGATTTGCGAAGGCGCCGCGTCCCGGGCGCTTGGCGTTGATCTCGAATGCATGCCTTGGCGGGGCATCAACACCCCGCGCGCCTGTTTCGACCTGATTGCGGAAACCGGTGCCGGAAATTGTGGCTACCTCGTTGATGCGCTCCACCATTCGCGCTGCGGGGGGACGCTTCGCGATCTTGCCGAGGCACCGGCCGGATGCCTGGTCTCCGCGCAGCTTTGTGACGCTGTTGCTGCAGCACCTCGAAACATCGACGGCCTTTTGGCCGAAGCGCGCGGCGGGCGGCTTCTTCCGGGAAACGGCGGGCTCAACCTCGCGGGTATCATGCGCGCCCTGCCAAAAGAGACGATCATCTCCGTTGAAGTGCCGTCAGCAACAGACACCCGCCCACCGCTTGAGCGCGCCCGCGCGATCTTCACCGCAACAGCCTCACTTTTCGAATCGGAAAGAGCATGAAAACGATCCTTGTCCTCAACGGGCCCAACCTGAACCTGCTCGGCAAACGTCAGCCTGCAATCTACGGTCACGAAACCCTCGACGACGTCGAAAGGCTCTGCTCCGCTGTCTGCGCCGATGGTTTCCAGGTCCGCTTGCTGCAATCGAACCATGAAGGCCAGATCATCGACTGGATCCATGAGGCGCGCGAGACAACCTGCGGGATTGTCTTCAACCCCGGTGCCTTCACCCATACTTCGATCGCAATCCTGGATGCGCTCAATACCTACGACCCACCGGTGATCGAAGTCCATATCAGCCAGGTTCACAAGCGCGAAGCCTTCCGACACCATTCCTACGTGTCGCTGCGCGCCGATGGCGTGATTGCCGGTCTGGGTCTCGAAGGCTACGCCGCCGGGGTCCGCCGGGTCTGTCAATTGGCCGGCAAGACAGACTGATGACAGATCGGGTCCGTCTTGCGGTGGCCGGCGCGGGAGTGATCGGCCGGCGCCATGCCGAGGCCATCGCGGCCGTGGCAGACGCAGAACTGGTTTGCGTCGTGGAACCCAACGCTGCTGCCGCCATTGGCCTGACCGTGCCGGTCTTCGAATCCATCGAAGACATGATCGCTGCCGGCGGTGTGGACGGAGTCATTCTTGCAACGCCCAATGCGCAGCACGAGGCCGGCGCGCTTGCATGTATCCAGGCGGCGCTGCCCGTGCTGGTCGAGAAACCGATCGCCACCGATTTACACGCCGCCGGCGCCATAACCAAAGCGAGTGAGGCGACGGGGATTCCTGTCGCGGTCGGCCATCACCGGCGTCACAACCCGCTGATCATCCAGGCAAAGTCGTTGATCGACAAGGGCGAGCTGGGCGAAATAGCGAGCGTTCAGGTGTCGACATGGTTCAAGAAGCCGGACGATTATTTCAAGGTCGAATGGCGGCGACAGAAGGGCGCGGGTCCGGTCTATCTCAACCTAATTCACGACGTCGACCTGCTGTTGCACCTTGTCGGCCCGGTCCATTCTGTACAGGCAATGGAAAGCAACGCGATCCGCCGCAACGAAGTTGAAGACACGGCTGTTGTCCTGTTGCGCTTCACGTCCGGGGCTCTCGGGACCGTGAACATATGCGACAGCATCGTCGCGCCTTGGTCCTGGGAATTGACCGCACGGGAGAACCCCACCTATCCGGCGACGCCCGAGGATTGCTACCGCATCGGCGGCACCCGCGCGTCATTGTCCCTGCCAAACCTGGCGATCTGGAAAAACGGCAGCCAACCCTCCTGGTCGGAGCCCATCTCAAAGACCCAATTTCCATTTGATCTGACGGATCCCCTTGTCCTTCAGATCCGTCAATTCGCTTCGGTCGTCCGCCGCGAGGAGCTTCCGCTCGTCAGCGCCAGCGACGGGCTGGCCGCACTGGCCGTGATCGAAGCCATCAAGAAAGCCGCAGAAACGGGCACGCCCGTCGTAGTGGAGGAACTCGCATGACGATCATACGCAATCAGCAAGAAATAACGCCCGCCGTCCAGAAAGTGATGGCGCAAACGACAGATCCACGCCTGCGCGCGATCATGACAAGTCTGATCTCGCATCTGCACGGGTTTGTCCGCGACGTGCAGCTGACAGAGACCGAGTTCCAGCAAGCAACAAAGATCCTCAACACGATGGGTCAGCAAAGCAACGACAAGCACAATGAATTCGTGCTCATGGCCGGGTCGCTCGGTGTTTCGTCATTGGTCTGCCTGTTGAACAACGGGGACAAGGGAACAACCGAAACAACCCAGAGCCTTCTCGGACCTTTCTGGCGCATGAACCAGCCGCTGACAGAGAACGGCGGTTCGATCCTGCGGTCCGATACCCCCGGTCCCCGGCTCTATGGCACGTTCACTTTCCTCGATCAGGACGGCAGGCCGATTGACGCCCTGGAAGTCGACATCTGGCACGCCTCGCCGGTTGGCCTGTACGAGAACCAGGACGACACTCAGGCCGAATATAACCTGCGCGGCAAATTCATGACCGGACCCGACGGCATCGTGCGGTTCAAGTCGGTCAAGCCCATCGGCTATCCCATCCCGACCTCGACCACGGTCGGCACATTGCTGGCCGCTCAGAACCGCCATCCCTACCGTCCGGCCCATGTCCATGTCCTTGCCCACAAGGCAGGGTTCAAGACGCTTATCAACCAGACCTACGTGGACGAGACCGACTATCTCGCATCCGACGTGCAGTTCGGCGTTACTGAGGCACTGATCGGCAAGCTGGAAAAACACACAGGCCCGCATCCCGAGGACGGCGAGGTGGGAGACTGGTACACGCTCGAACACAGGCTCACGCTTGAACCCGGCGAGTCCAGACTTCCCATTCCTCCAATCAAGTGAGCACGACATGTTGACAGATCAGCAACGCCAGGACGCGGCGGACGCAATCCTGAAAGCCGAGCAAACGCGCGAAGTTTGCCCGCAACCGTCGAGGACCTGGCCCGACATGACGCTGGAAGACGCCTACGACGTACAGCGTCGCTGGGCCGAGGCGCGCATCGCAGCGGGTGCAAAAATCATCGGCCGCAAGATCGGCCTGACCAGCCGCGCAATGCAGCAGGCCTCGAAGATGACGGAACCGGATTACGGGGTCATGCTTGACGATGCCCTGTTCTACGACGGTGCACGCATCGCCGCCGGAACCTTCATCAAGCCGCGGCTTGAGGTCGAATTGGCATTTGTCATGGGCGAGGACATCTCCGGCCCGGGCTGCCAGGTGCATGACATCCTGCGCGCAACGGAATTTGTTCAGCCCGCGCTGGAAATCATCGACTATCGCACCGAGGTGCCCCGGCAGATCGTCGACACGATTGCCGACAACGCGGCCTTCGGCGCAATTGTCCTTGGAGGTCGCACCATCCGACCATTCGATGTCGATCTTCGTTGGATCGGGGCAACCTTGTCGCAGAACGGCGTCATCGAGGAATCGGGGGTCTCGGCTGCGGTCATGGGACATCCCGCCGCAGGACTTGCCTGGCTGGTGAACAAGCTGGCGCCGCTTGGCGGCGGCCTCAAGCGGGGCGACATCGTTCTGGGTGGCTCGTTCACCCGTCCGGTCGACATCTCCTCCGGCGACGTGATCTTTGCCGATTACGGCCCCCTTGGCGCCATTGGTGCAAGCTTCGAGTGACCTTCCCGGTTCGCGTGACGTCACCGACCGGTCCCAAACCCGCATTCTTACAAGGACAGAACATCATGGAACTTCCTCACAATGGTTTCAAAGCCGCCTTATCCGAAAAACGCCGCCAGATCGGCCTTTGGAGTTCGTTTTCAGATCCGGATGTTTACGAACTCCTCGCAGGCTGCGGATACGACTGGATGATGTTCGACACCGAACATTCGACCGCCGGCCCACAGGAAGTTGCCGCCTTCCTGCGCACGCTGGCACCCTATCCGGTGAACCCCATCGTGCGTCCCGGCTGGAACAACCCCGTCGAGATCAAGAAGCTTCTGGATGCGGGTGCCCAGACACTCCTGATACCCTACATCCAAAGCGTGAGCGAAGCGCGCGATGCGGTGGCATCAACACGCTATGCTCCCGAAGGCATGCGCGGCGTGGCGGGCATTACCCGTGCAACCCGCTATGGCGCGGTAAAGGGATATGCAAAAACCGCCGCCAGTGAGATTTGCGTTCTCCTGCAAGTCGAAACGCGGGAAGCCCTGGCCCATCTGGATGACATAGCACAGGTGCCTGGCGTGGACGGTATATTCTTCGGGCCCTCCGATCTCGCCGCGAGTTTCGGATATCCGGGAGAGCCATCCCATCCGGAGGTATGTGCAGCGATCCTCGACGGTATCCGGCACCTGAACAAAATCAATGTGCCGGCCGGCATCCTGTCTCTCGACCAGGAATTCCTTCAGGAAGCCGCCGATACCGGCGCAGTTTTCATCGCAGTCGATGTCGATTCAGCATTGCTGCGTCAGGCGGCACTCACCAGGCGGGCAACATGGGCGTGATCCCGGGACAGATGCCCGGAAACGGCATGCTGTCAATTGCCAGGAAAAACCGACTTTTGCGTCACATCGCTGACCCGGAGCGCGGCGCTACGTCCGAAGGACGGGGGCAATTCGGACATTCGTGAAAATTGCAGCGAACGGCGGGAACCCTTGCATACAGCGCTCTCGTTTTCGAAACGGTAGATGGCTGTCTTCCGACGTGATGTTCAAGTCCTTGTGGTAACAATACTGGATGCGACTTCACGTTTGGCTGCTCGGTAGGATCGCAGCTTGTCTGTGACGATCCGTTTAGGCAGGCCAAATCGCTTGCACTTTATCGGCAATCCGACGTTTCACGACCGCTTTCGCGCACGGCTGAATATGGCCTTTGCGATAGGCTGAAACCCGGCGGGAGTGGGCAAAACGTGTCGGTCATATTTGGACCCGGGGGACCGGCAGGCCCGTGCAGCCCGGATCAAGAGCGAACGTTTGACCGTCCGCTGCTGCGCGGTCCTTCAGCCCCACCCATGCGCTCGTGACGAACATCTTGTTCAATTCGGCGCCCCCGAAACAGGGACAGGTGAGATTCCGCGCGGGCAGGTCGATCACCCGGTCCACGCGACCATCCCGCAGATACCGCACAACCCTGCCCGCACCCCATTGCGCAACCCAAAGTGCGCCTTGGGCATCGACGACCGCGCCATCGGGGTATTTGGCTTCGCCGCGCAGATCTGCGAAAACCTCTGACGCGGCGGCGGGCCAGCCCTGTGCATCCAGCGCGACTGTCCAGATACGTTGACGAGGCGTATCGGCGTAATAGGCGCGGCGTCCGTCTGGCGCGAAACAAATGGCGTTCGGAATGGTGATCTCCGGAAACAACCGTTCCAGTTTGCCATCGAAATAGCGATAGATCGCGCCCGCCCGCGGCTGGGCCGCCTTCCCCATGGTCCCGATCCAGAACCCCCCCATCGGATCGGCGCGGCCATCGTTTGACCGGGTTTCGGGCGTGTCGGCTTCGAGGCTGACCAACAAGGTACGCGATCCGGTCGCCAGATCGAACCGGAACAGCCCGTTCTCAGTTGCGATCAGCAGGCGCTCGCGGTCAATCCATCCGGCGGCCGAGGCATTTTCGCCCATCTCCCATGACACCTGTCCGTCAGGCCCGCGTGACAGCATACGGTTGCCAAGGATGTCGAACCAGAACAGCTGTTGCCGCTCAGGATGCCAGAACGGTCCTTCGCCCAGCTCGCAGGCGCGGTCGTCGAAGATATCGGTCATGCCATTGCCTCATCATAGGCCGCGACGATCCGGACCATCATGCACCGGCCTTGGAGACGGTGAGGCGCAACAGCCCCTTTTGCAGCAGTATAAAGGCCAGCAGCAGCAGGCCGATGATGATCTTGGTCCACCAGCTTGAGAGCGAGCCGTCGAAGACGATGTAGGTCTGGATCAGCCCCATGGTCAGCACCCCGATCAGTGTACCAAAGACAAATCCCGCCCCACCGGTCAACAGCGTGCCCCCGATCACGACCGCCGCGATGGCGGTTAGTTCGGTGCCAACGGTGGCCAGCGGATAGCCCGAACTGGTGTAGACTGAAAACACGATGCCCGAGAGCCCGGCCATCAGCCCGGAAAACGCATAGATCAGCACGGTGGTGCGCCCGACCTTGACGCCCATCAGGCGTGCGGTGGCCTCTCCGCCGCCCAGGGCGAATACCGATGCGCCGAACCGGGTGCGATGGGTGACGATCATGCCGACCGCCACAGTCAGCAGCATGACCACGCCGATCAGGGTCAGCCGGCCCTTGCCGGGCATCAGGACATAGGCATCATCCAAAAGGTCGTAAAAGACATGATTGATCGGCACGGAATCGATGGTGAGCATGTAAGCCGCGCCGCGCGCCAGAAACATGCCCGCCAAGGTTACGATGAAAGGCGGCATGGCCAGCGCATGGATCAGCCACCCCATGACAGCGCCGAAGCTTGTGGAGACCACCAGAAGCAGGGCGAATACAATTATGGGATGCAGGCCTGTATCGCGCAACATTACCGCGATGAAGACACCGGAAAATGCGATGACCGACCCAACCGAAAGGTCGATGCCCCCCGACAGGATCACCACTGTCATGCCGACAGCCACGATGCCGAGATAGGCGTTGTCGGTAAGCAGGTTTCCGACCACGCGGGTGGACAGCATGTAAGGAAACTGGATGACGCAGATCAAACAGGCCAGCAGGAATATCCCGATGGTCGCGGCCAGGGGAAAGAGGCGAGGGTTCATTGCCCGGTCTCCTTCATCGCGGCTATTGCGATTTCGCGGCGCCGTTGTGCCGCGTGGCGTAATCTGTGCCAATGTTGGCTCAGGTTCGGGCTTTGCAGCACCAGGATGATCAGCACGAGGCCCGCCTTTATGACCAAATTGTATTCCGACGGGAAGCCCGCCAGCAGGATGCCGGTGTCGATGGTCTGGATGATCAGCGCGCCCAGCAGCGAGGCTGCGATGGAAAAGCGCCCTCCCATCAGGGAGTTGCCGCCGATCACCACCGCAAGGATCGCATCGAGCTCCAGCCAGAGGCCCGCGTTGTTGGCATCTGCCCCACGAATGTCGGCGGTCGCCACGATCCCGGCCAACGCAGCACAAAGGCCCGATGCAACATAGACCGCAATCAGCAGCACCGTCGCATTGACCCCCGCAAGGGCCGAGGCCGCGCGGTTCACGCCCACGGCTTCGATCAGCATGCCAAGCGCCGAACGGCGCATCAAAAGCGCCACGCCCGCAGCGGTCAGCAGCCAGAGCAGCGCCGGGGCAGGAATACCCATCAAATCGCCGGAGCCGAAGAAGGCCATGCCGTCGTGCGAGAAAGTCAGGATGCGCCCCTCTGTCACAAGCTGCGCAATTCCCCTGCCCGAAGTCATCAGAATCAACGTGGCGACGATAGGCTGAATGCCGAAGATCGCCACCAGCAGCCCATTCCACAGTCCTGCCGCGACACCGGCCAAAAGGGCCAGCGTCAGCGCGCCCCCCAGACCGTAACCCTGCGTGATCGACCAGGCAGCAATCGCGCCAGTGATGGCCATGGTGGTTCCCACGCTCAGGTCGATGCCGCGCGTGGCGATGACAAGCGTCATGCCGACGGCGAGCAACCCAATAGGCGCACCGCGTTTCAGGATATCCATGGTCGTACCGACGAGGCGGCCGTTGATCACCTCGATCCGCAGGAAGTCAGGGAAGAAGAGCGTGATCAACGCCACCAGCGCGGCCAGCGTCAGCAACTGCGGTGTCACGCGGCGCAGAGCGGTCATGCGGGCACCTCTGCCGTCTCGCGATCCGGCGCGGCGATGGCGCGCACGATGGTGTCCGTGGTGATCTCGGGTCCCGTTAGTTCGGCCACATGGTGCCGGTCACGGACCACGATGACCCGGTCAGCCACTGCGATCAGTTCATCCAGTTCCGAAGATATGACAAGGATCGACATGCCCGCGTCAGTGACCTGCCTGATCAGCCGCAGTATCTCCGCATGGGCGCCGACGTCGATACCGCGCGTCGGTTCATCCAGGATCAGGAACCGCGGGTTCATGGCCAGCCAGCGGGCCAGCACGACCTTCTGCTGGTTGCCGCCCGACAGATCTCCGATCGGCTGTTCCGGGCCGGAGGTGCGGATGTCGAGCTTTTCGATGTAATCCTCGGCGAGGCGCAGCTGCTCTGCACGGGGAACGGGACGCGCCCAGCCGCGACGGGCCTGCATGGCGAGCGCAATGTTTTCGCGCACTGAAAGATCGGCGACGATGCCATCCTCCTTGCGTTCTTCAGGGGCAAAGCCGAATCCAGCAGCGATGGCCGCACGCGGCGAGGACAGATCGAGCGTCCCCTCGGCGTCGCGCGCCGCGCCACTATGGGCGGGCGCGAGGCCAAACATCAGCTCCGCGCTTTCCGTACGCCCGGAGCCCAACAGACCTGCAAGGCCCAGAACCTCGCCTTTGCCGACGCTCAGATCAAACGGGGCGATATGGCCGCGACGGCCATAACCCTCGAATTTCAGAAGCTCGGGCCATTCCCGGCCTGCCTGATACGCCTTGGCATGACCAACCACATCGTCCTTCAACGCGCGGCCCAGCATATGTTCAATCAGTTGAACCCGGTCGAGATCGGCAGTGCGTTCGGTGATGACCTTCTTCCCATTGCGCAACACGGTAACGCGATCGGACAGATCGAAGACCTGATCCAGAAAATGCGAGACAAACACGATCCCCAGCCCCTTCTTGCGAAGGCGCCGGACGACCGCGAACAAGGTCTCGACCTCTCGGGCATCAAGACTTGCCGTCGGTTCGTCCAGGATCAGCACCTTACCGGAAAGTGCCACCGCGCGGGCGATGGCGATGATCTGGCGGATTGCCACGGAATAGGCCGAAAGGTCTCGGGACACATCAATATCCAACCTGTAGCCGTCCAACATCTCCTCGGCCTGACGACGCTGCGCGCGTCGGTCGACCATGCCGAACCGGCGTGGTTCATTGCCGAATGTCAGATTCTGCGCCACCGTGAGATTGGGCAGCAGATTGACCTCTTGGTAGACAGTGCCGATGCCAAACGCCTGTGCCTCTGACGTGGAGCGGGGCGAGATCGTCTGGCCCTCCAGCGAAATCAGGCCCGCATCACGCAGATACGCCCCGGTCAGGCATTTGATCAGTGTTGACTTGCCTGCGCCGTTTTCGCCCAACAAGGCGTGAACCTCGCCAGCAGCAAGGTCGAAGTCGACCCCATCCAGCGCCTTGGTGCCGGGAAAGGTCTTTGTTAAGGATTTTATTGTCAGAAGCATTCTGCACCCGGAATTTCAAATCTGGTCCGCTGCCCTTAGGTTCGGCGTAGGTGAACCGGCGGCGGTTTCGCCGCCACCGGTCATCAGATCGCGTTCAGTATCCCAGATCTTTCCGGCGCTCATATTCGCCCGCCGGATCGTCTGCCTGGGTATAGAGCTTGGATTCAGTCTGAATGAACTTCGCCGGCTCCGTTCCGTCCGCCAGATAGGCTTCGAGCGCGTCAAATGCGGGGCCTGCCATGTTGGGCGTCAGTTCCACCGTGGCATTGGCCTCGCCTGCCGACATGGCCTGGAAGATATCTGGCACCGCGTCGATCGACACGATCAGTATGTCCTCGCCCGGCTTCAGGCCCGCTTCCTTGATAGCCTGAATCGCACCCACGGCCATGTCATCGTTATGGGCGTAAAGCGCACAGATATCTTTGCCACCGTTTTCTGCCTGCAGGAAGCTCTCCATCACTTCCTTGCCCTGGGCGCGGGTGAAATCGCCAGTCTGGGAGCGGACAATCTCGATATTGTCGGCCCCCGCGATGCCTTTTTCGAACCCGGTCTTCCGGTCGATTGCCGGAGAAGATCCTGTCGTGCCCTGCAGTTCGACGACGCGGCATTCTTCACCCGCGGCCTGATCAACCAGCCATTTGCCCGCCACTTCACCTTCGTGCACGAGGTCGGACCCCACGGCCGTAAGATAAAGCGAATCGTCGCTGTCAACCCGGCGGTCCAGAAGGACGACGGGAATCTCGGCATCCCTGGCCTCCTCCAGCACCGAATCCCAGCCGGTGGCCACAACCGGGGCCAGCAGGATCGCGTCCACGCCTTGGGCGATAAACGACCGGATCGCGGCGATCTGGTTTTCCTGCTTTTGCTGCGCGTCCGAAAATTTCAGGGTGATCCCGCGTTCCTCGGCCTGTTGCTTGGTCAGGGTTGTTTCGGCCGCACGCCAGCCGGATTCAGAGCCGATCTGCGAAAAGCCGACCGTCTGCGCCAGCGCAGCGGATGCGCCAAAGGCCAGAAATGCCGTTGTGGCAAGTAGATTTTTCATTGTTCCCTCCCTAGGAATGAAGGACCCAATTCCTCCCTGGGTCCCGTCCATCGGCGACGGACCATCCGCCGCCGATCTTCGTCTTTCCCGGCGCGCCGTCAACCGATCCGAAGATCGGAGGGCAACAGCGCGTCTGGAATATTCTGGAACGACACCGGACGCAGGAACCGGCGTATGCCGAGACTGCCGACCGACGTCGCGCCGAAATTGGTGGAGGCGGGGAACGGCCCGCCGTGAACCATCGCATCGGCCACTTCGACTCCCGTGGGAAAGCCGTTGGCCAGCACCCGTCCTGCCATACGTTCCAGCACCGGCATCAGCGCGCGGGCGGCATCTGTGTCGGCCTCTTCCATCTGAAGCGTGACGGTCAGCTGACCGGTGAACGACTTCGCGATGTCCAGCGTTTCGGTTGGCGATGCGGTGCGGATCAGGATGGCGGCGGGGCCGAACATCTCTTCCGCAAGCGCCGGGTTGGCCAACCAGTCAGCGCCGCTGACCTCGAAAACCGCAGGCAGGCCGCAGCGGTCCGGCGCGTCGGCGGCCTCTGTCAGGCGGTTTGCGGATTTCGCCGTTTTCTGAACAGCATCGGCGTAGCCTTTTGCAATGCCGGTTGTCAGCATGGGTTGCGGACCGGCCTCGGACAGCGCCTTGAGCGCGGCGTCACGGAACGCGTCGCCGTCCGCGCCCTGCGGCAGCACAACGACGCCGGGGTTGGTACAGAACTGGCCGACGCCCATTGTCAGCGACCCCGCCCAGGCTGCGCCGGTCTCGGCGGCGCGGGCCTTGAGGGCAGCCGGCATCACGAAGACCGGGTTGATCGAGCCAAGCTCACCGTAAAACGGGATCGGTTCGGGTCGCGTCATGGCCAGATCGAACAGCGCCTTGCCCCCCCGAAAGGATCCGGTAAATCCGATGGCGCGGATCAGGGGGTGCCGGACCAGCGCCACGCCCGCCTCGTTGGTGT
The DNA here is from genome assembly GCF_027213915.1 of Sulfitobacter sp. G21635-S1. Classification (NCBI taxonomy): domain Bacteria; kingdom Pseudomonadati; phylum Pseudomonadota; class Alphaproteobacteria; order Rhodobacterales; family Roseobacteraceae; genus Sulfitobacter; species Sulfitobacter sp. G21635-S1. Next base: position 75,464 of record NZ_JAPWGV010000006.1, on the reverse strand, counting down.
TCGACTGGACGAACCCGAAAGTGCCCTTGGGCATACCGGTTTTCTCGATGGCGGCCGCGATGGCCTGGGCGACCAGCTCGCCAGTGGCAGGGTGGCCGGGGTGTCCCTTGTAGACGACCGGACAGCCAGCAGCCAGCGCGGCGGCGGTATCGCCCCCGGCGGTGGAGAACGCCAGCGGAAAGTTCGACGCGCCAAAAACCCCGACGGGACCAAGCGGGCGCTGGACCAGCCGCAGGTCGGGACGCGGCAGCGGCGCACGGTCGGGCAGAACCGGGTCGTGGCGGATGTCGAGGTAATCGCCCTTGCGGATATGCGCCGCAAACATGCGAAGCTGGCCCGTGGTGCGGCCCCGCTCTCCTTCAAGTCTCGCTGCGGGCAGGCCGGTTTCGGCAGAGCCGTGCGCCGTCAGCTGCGCACCGCGCGCCTCGATCTCATCAGCGATGGCTTCAAGGAATGTCGCGCGGGTTTCGCGGTCGGTCCAGCCGTATGTGGCAAAGGCCTCTTCCGCGGCGAGAACGGCGGCGTCGATGTCACCAGCACCCCCGCAATGGACGGAGAAAGCATCGCCAGTTACGGGGTCGGAGGTGAAGGCCGGACCGCTATCGACCCATTCGCCTGCGATCAGATGTTTTCCGGTGAGGGGTGTGCTGTCGAGCATATCAGTTTGCCGTCCGTGTTGGGTCAATGAACTCGGGCGCTTCGATGCGTTTTCCGAGGGTATACGCGTCGGCCACCAGCACCATCGGGCGCAGGTCTACCTCGGAGGTATTGGTGTCGAGCAAATCTGCAAAGCGGGCATAGAGGCCGTCGTATTCGCCGTGAATATTCGTCTCTTCGCGCGCCCCGGCGTGTTGCGCGATGCCGTCAATCTCCAGTACCGCACCGCCCTGATCAAGGGTCAGCGTTCTGTCGTCCGTCTCGACGATCAGGCGCCAGAGGGCATCACCCTCCCAAAGAAAGTCAATGTCGGCGGTGACGAGTGGGCCATGGGGACCGTCCATACGTATTTTACCCGCAATCGGTGTCTCGCAATTGCTGGGGAACTGCAGTTCGGCCCCGGTCACGTGAACTTCGACCGGCAGGATTTCGGTCAGGATCGAGAAAGCGTTGATCGCAGGATCGAAGATGCCCAACCCCCCGGCCTCCCAAATCCACTGCTGACCGGGATGCCAGACGCGGACGTCTTCCTTCCAGTCGATCCTCACCGATTTGACCGTTTTGTCAGACAGCCAGGCCTTCGCGGCGGGCACCGACGCCGCGTGCCGCGAATGCCAGGTGGCAAAGAGGGTCAGGCCGTTGTCCTGCGCCAGCGTCTCCAGCGCGCGGATCTCGGACAGCGACGCGCCCGGCGGTTTCTCCAACATCACATGTCGGCCAGCCGCCAGCGCGGTGCGCGCGCCGGCATAGCGGACCTGAGGCGGGGTGCAAAAGCTGATGGCGGGAATGTCGGGCCTTGCTGCGAGAAGCGCCTCAACGGTGTCGTAGTTCTCGACGCCCTCGGTGCCGCCGCTGCGGCTGACCGTGGCGGCCAGCTGAAAGGCGTCCGATGCGGCGAGGGCAGGGATATGCTGGTCACGGGCAATTTTGCCGATGCCCACCAGGGCAAGATTAGTGGCTGTCACGGGGCACCTCGTTTCCTCTGCATCCCTTCAGGAAGCTGAAATCGGCCCCGGTGTCCGCGCCTTCGACCGCATCGTGGTAAAGCCGGGTGTATCCGCCATTCACGGCAGGAACCTCCGGCGGAGTCCAATCGGCCAGGCGCGCCGCGATCTCTTTGTCGGTCAGATCCAGATGGATGCGCCTGTTCTGCACGTCGATCTCGATCATGTCGCCGGTTTGCACGATGGCCAGCGGACCACCCGCGGCGGCTTCGGGGGCGGTGTGCAGGATCACCGTGCCATAAGCGGTGCCGGACATGCGCGCATCCGAAATGCGGACCATGTCGGTGATCCCTTTTTTCAGCACCTTGGGCGGCAGGCCCATGTTGCCGACCTCGGACATGCCGGGATAGCCTCTGGGGCCGCAGTTCTTCAGCACCATCACGCAGGTCTCGTCGATATCCAGTGCGTCGTCATTGATGCGCGCCTTGTAGTCGTCGATATCCTCGAACACGACCGCGCGGCCCCGGTGCTGCATCAATTCCGGTGTCGCGGCGGAGGGTTTCAGCACAGCGCCGGAAGGCGCGAGATTACCCTTGAGCACGGCAATGCCGCCCGACTGGGTGAGGGCCTTTTCCACTGGCAGGATCACATCCTCGTTCCAGTTCACGGCGTCCTTGACCTCATCCCAGATCCCCGCGCCGGAGACGGTCAGCGCATCTTTGTGCAGCATCCCCGCCTCGCCCAGGCGTTTCAGAACGACGGGCAGGCCACCGGCGTAAAAGAACTCTTCCATCAGGTATTTGCCTGACGGCATGAGGTTCACGATGGTCGGCACGTCGCGGCCCAGACGGTCCCAGTCGTCCAACGTAAGATCAACGCCAACCCGGCCCGCTATCGCAAGCAGATGGATCAGCGCATTGGTCGACCCGCCGATCGCACCGTTCACGCGGATTGCGTTTTCGAATGCCCGTTTCGTCATGATGTCCGATGGTTTCAGATCGTCCTTTACCATCTGCACGATGCGGCGTCCCGTGATCTGCGCCATCACGCGACGTCGCGCATCCACACCAGGGATCGCGGCGTTGCCCGACAAGGCCATACCCAGCGCTTCAGCCATCGACGCCATGGTAGAGGCCGTGCCCATCGTGTTGCAGGTACCCGATGACCGGCTCATCGCCTGTTCGGCGTCAAGGAAATCGTCCTGGCTCATCTTGCCAGCTTTGATATCCTCGGACATCTGCCAGAGCGCCGTCCCGGACCCGACCCGTTCGCCCCGGAACCAACCGTTCAGCATCGGCCCGCCAGATACAACGATTGACGGAATATCCGTGGAGGCCGCGCCCATCATCAGAGACGGCGTGGTCTTGTCGCAACCAACCAGAAGCACGGCGCCGTCTATCGGCTGCGCGCGCATCTGTTCCTCGACCGCCATGGCAGCAAGATTGCGGTACATCATCGCAGTTGGGCGGAAGGTATTTTCCGATGCCGAGAAGACAGGCACTTCAACAGGAAAGCCCCCTGCCTCCCAGACGCCGGCCTTCACCTTTTCAGCAAGCTCGCGCAGGTGGCCGTTGCAGGGGGTCAGGTCGGACCAAGTATTCAGGATGCCGATGACCGGGCGGCCGTCAAACAGGTCATGCGGGTAGCCTTGGTTCTTGAGCCAGCCACGGTGATAGATATTGTCCCGCGACGTGCCGCCGTACCATTCCTGCGATCTGAGTTTTCTGGGCCACTGGGCCGGTTTGAAGGTCATAACTGTCCTTAGAGCGAACGAATTTCGGTGCACGGCTCGGGCTTTCCGAGCGGTGTGAAGGCAAGCTGGTTGCGCAGCGGCAGGCCGAAGGGTGTGGCCTCGATCTCGAAGATATCGCCGTCGCGGGTCTGCACGCCTTCGGCAAACGACAGTGTCGCAGTGCCGAACATGTGAATATGCAGATCACCGGGCTGGCGGAACAGCGGATACTTGAAGTGGTGGTGTTCAAGGTTGGCAAACGAGTGGCTCATATTCGCCTCACCCGACAGGAACGGCTTCTCGAACAGAACCTTGCCGTCTCGATAGACGCGGGAAGTGCCCTCAATGTGATCCGGGAGGTCACCGATCAGCAACTCGGGCCCGAGGGCGGCGGGGCGCAGCTTGGAATGCGCGAGATAAAGGTAGTTCCGCCGCTCCATCACATGGTCCGAAAATTCGTTTGCCAGCGCCCATCCAAGCCGGACTGGCGTGCCATCCGGCGCGATAAGGTAGATGCCCGCGATCTCGGGCTCCTCCCCTCCGTCCTCGGCAAAGTCGGGCGACACGAGCGGCGCACCGGGAAAAGTAAGAACGGTGCCGTTGCCCTTGTAGAACCATTCGGGCTGGACCCCGGCGGTGCCATTGGCGGGTTTGCCACCCTCCACGCCCATGCGGAACATCTTCATGCTGTCGGTCTCGTCGCCGGTCGTTTTCTTGTGCATGTCCGCACGGGTTGAGGCAGAGCCGAGGTGGGTCAAGCCGGTTCCGGTCAAATGCAGATGCGCCGGGTCAGGATGGGTGACCGGCGGCAGCAGGCGGCGCTTTGCGTAAAGCGCATCCAGATCCACAGCAACACCCATTCCGAGGCTGGCGATGCGGTCGCGCAGCCCTTGCCCCATTTCGATGCATTCCATGGCAAGCGCATAAAGAGAGAGATCCGTCTTGACCTCGTAGGCCTCTGGGCCGTCACGGGCGACGATCTGCGGTGTTCCGTCCACGCGTGAGAATTGGGAAAGCAGCATATCGTCAGCCTTTCTGCTTGTTCATGACGTCGAAGATCACGGCGGCCAGCAGGACCAGGCCCTTGATGACCTGCTGCCAATCAATGCCGATGCCGAGGATCGACATGCCGTTGTTCATGACCCCCATGATGAAGGCGCCGATCACGGCCCCTACCACGGTGCCCACGCCGCCCGACATCGACGCGCCGCCGATGAAGACTGCGGCGATCACGTCCAGCTCGAAAGCGACGCCAGCCTTGGGGGTGGCGGTGTTCAGGCGGGCAGCAAAGACCAGCCCGGCAAGTGCTGCCAGCATCCCCATGTTGGCAAAGGTCACGAATGTCAGCCGCTTTGAGTTGATACCCGACAGCGACGCCGCTTTTTCGTTGCCCCCGATCGCATAGATACGACGGCCGAACGTGGTGCGCGACGTCAGGAAGGAATAGACTGCGATCAGAAGTGCCATGACGATGAAGACGTTGGGAAGGCCTCGGAAATCCGCCATCAGCCAGGACATGTAGACCAATGCGCAGAAAATCAGCGCGTTGCGACCGGCGAAGAAGGCGAAGGGCTCAGTCTCGGACCCTGCAGCCATCTGGCGGCCGCGGGTGCGGATCGCCAGCCACAACAGCAGCGCTGCCACGGCAATGCCAACGAAGAGCGACAGCAGGTTCAGGGTTTCGCCTCCAAAAAGGTCGGGTACAAAGCCCGACGAGATCAGCCGGAACTCTGGCGGAAGTGGCCCCACGGACTGCCCTGCGAGCAACCAAAGTGTCAGACCTTTGAAAACCAACATGCCCGCCAGTGTCACGATGAATGAAGGTATCCGGAAATAGGCGACCCAGAAGCCTTGCGCCGCCCCTATGGCCGCTCCCGCGATCAGGCAAAGCACCGCCGCGAGCAGCCAGGGAAGTTCCCAGTTCACGATCATCACCGCGGCCAACGCCCCGATGAACCCAAGGACAGAGCCGACGGACAGGTCGATATGACCGCAGACGATCACCAGCAGCATCCCCACGGCCATGATAACAATGTAGGAGTTCTGCAGGATGAGGTTCGTCAGGTTCACCGGTTTGAGCAGGATGCCCCCGGTGGCGACCTGGAAGAAGGCCATGATGACCACCAATGCGATCAGGATGCCGTATTCCCGCAGGTGTCCTTTCAAGAACTGCCAGCCGGATTTCGTCGGCTGATCCTGCTCGGCGGTGGTCTGGACTGTTGTATCGGTCATGCGGCTTCTGCCGATTTGACAATTTTTGACATGATTTTCTCCTGGCTAGCCTCTGCCGTCGGCATTTCAGCGACGAAGCGGCCTTCATTCATGACGTAAAGGCGATCCGTCACGCCCAGCAGTTCGGGCAGTTCCGACGAGATTACGATGATCGCCTTACCCTGCGCCGCAAGCTCGCGGATCACGGTGTAGATTTCGAACTTGGCACCAACGTCGATCCCGCGGGTCGGCTCATCCAGGATCAGGATATCCGGATCGGCGAAAAGCCATTTGGACAGAACCACCTTTTGCTGATTGCCGCCCGACAAGTTCACGGTCGCCTGTTCGATGGAGGACGACTTGATGGCGAGCTTGTCGCGATAGCGCGTGGCGACCTCTGCTTCTTGTTCGCGATCGACGATGCCGTTGCGGGAAATGGCGGAAAGATCGGCCAGGGGCACATTGCGCCGGATCGTGTCGTCCAGCACCAGCCCGTAGGTCTTTCGGTCCTCGGTGGCATAGGCCAAACCCGCTTTGATCGCGTGCCGCACGGTGGACAGATCGGCAGCAGCGCCGTTGATCAAGACGTCGCCGCTGATGTCGCGGCCATAAGAGCGACCGAAGAGGCTCATCGCCAGTTCGGTCCGTCCTGCACCCATCAGCCCCGCGATGCCCAGCACCTCGCCCTTGTGGACGTGGAAGCTCACGTCTTTCACGACCCGGCGTTCGGCATGCAGCGGATGATGAACGGTCCAGTTGCGGACCTCCATCGCGATCTCGCCGGGCGCCGTGCCGCCCTTCGGCGGATAGCGGTCTTCCAGCGCGCGGCCGACCATGTTGCGGACGATGTCATTTTCGTCGACGCCGTCGGCGCAGTTCATCCGCGCCACAGTGGCCCCGTCGCGCAGAACGGTGATTGTGTCGGCAACCTTCGAGACCTCGTTCAGTTTGTGCGATATCAGGATCGAGGTCAGCCCCTTTTCGCGAAAATCTATAAGCAGTTGCAACAGCTTGGCGCTGTCTGCTTCGTTCAGTGACGAGGTCGGCTCGTCCAGGATAAGCAGGCGCACGTTCTTGGAGAGCGCCTTGGCAATTTCGACCAGCTGCTGCTTGCCGAGGCCCAGGTCATCGAGGATCGTCTCGGGGTTCTCGGCCAACCCGACGCGGGCCAGCAGATCGGCAGCCCTGTCATGTGTCTCGCGCCAGTCGATGATCCCTCGCGTGGCGCGTTCGTTGCCCAGAAAGATATTCTCGGCCACCGACAGAAGCGGAATCAACGCCAGTTCCTGGTGAATGATGATAATGCCGATGTCTTCGCTGTCACGGATCGACCGGAACGCCCGCGGCTTGCCATCGTATAGGATCTCACCATCGAAAGAACCGTCCGGATAGACCCCCGAAAGTACCTTCATCAGCGTCGATTTACCGGCACCGTTTTCGCCGACAAGCGCGTGAATCTCGCCCTCCGCTACGGAAAGCGTGACATTGTCGAGCGCTTTCACGCCGGGAAATTCCTTGGTGATCCCGCGCATTTCAAGAATGACGGACATCTGGGGCCTCGCAATTTTTGGAAGCGCCTGCCGGAAGCATCCGGCAGGCAAGTCGGACCAGTCAGGAGCAACCGGTCAGGTAGGAGAGATCATTCGATCTCGCTTTTGTCGTAATAACCGCTGTCCACCAGCCGCTCCTCCCAGTTTTCGGCGGTCACCGGCAGCGGTTCGAGCAGGTAGGAGGGAACAACCTTGACGCCGTTGTCGTAGGTCTTGGTATCGTTGATCTCCGGCTCTCCGCCCTGCAGCAGCGCATCGACCATGCTGACAGTGACGCGGGCAAGTTCGCGGGTGTCCTTGAAAATCGTCGAATACTGATCGCCGCGCAGGATCGCCTTGACCGAAGGTACTTCGGCATCCTGACCGGAGACGATGGGCATCTTCATGTCGCCAGAGCCATAGCCGACGCCCTGAAGCGACGAGATGATCCCGATCGACAGACCGTCATAGGGCGACAGAACGCCATGGACCTGGTTGTCGGTGTAATTTGCCGACAACAGGTTATCCATCCGCGCCTGGGCGACAGAGCCGTCCCAGCGCAATGTGCCAACGGTATCCATACCCATCTGGCCCGACACGACAACGATGTCGCCGGCGTCGATCATCGGCTGTAGCACCGACATCGCCCCATCGTAGAAGAAATAGGCGTTGTTGTCGTCCGGGCTGCCGCCGAAGAGTTCGACGTTCCAGGGCTGCGCATCGGGAAAGCGTTCCTTGAGCCCCGCGACCAAAGTCTCGGCCTGCTGCACGCCGACCTTGAAGTTGTCGAAAGTGGCGTAATAGCTGACATCGCCGCTGTCGCGGATCAGGCGGTCGTAGGCCACGACCTGGATATCGGAGGCCGCAGCATTGGCCAGCGCGCTGGTCAGCGTAGTGCCATCAATCGCGGCGATGACCAGGGCGTCGACGCCCTTGGTGATCATGTTCTCGATCTGCGCCAGTTGATTGGGGATATCGTCCTCGGCGTATTGCAGGTCCGTCTTGTAGCCTGCGGCTTCGAACTGCTTGACCATATTGTTGCCGTCGTCGATCCAGCGTGCGGACGACTTTGTGGGCATGGCGATGCCGACGTAACCTTTGTCCTGCGCAAACGCAGGAACAGCAAGTACAAGCGCAAGCGCGGTCGCGCCAAAGGCGCGTCTAGTAAAGACCATCTGAATTCCTCCCATGTGTCCATTCACCGCTCCTCCGCGGTATGGCGGACATTTTTTGCGTTTCGCGACCCGTAAGCCGTGAGACATGGCGAGAGAATGCGCGCATCACGCTATAGCAATCAAATTCGATTTCAGGTTATAGATATAGCAAAAATGCAATAAGGCGGAAATGATGACATCCTCTCTCCCCGCAACAGCGCCCCCCAAAGTACCTGCCCGAGACGAATTGATCCGACGCGGCCTGCGCTTGTCACAATTGCGCCTGCTGGTTGCGGTGCAGGAAACCGGTCAGGTCTCGGGCGCGGCAGCGCAAGTTGCCATGACCCAGTCAGCCGCGTCACGGCTGCTCGCGGACCTGGAAAAGACGGTGAATGCCCGCCTTTACGACCGACACGCCCGCGGCGTAACCCTGACGGCGGCAGGCGAAGTCCTGGCCCTGAGAGCACGCGATCTGCTGCACGGCCTTGACGATGCGCAACATCAGATCACCGCGCTCAGCAAGGGCGAGCGTGGCACCGTCCGGATCGGCAGCGTGACCGGACCAGCCGTCGAACTGGTGCTTCCAGTGATCCGCGAGCTGAGGGTCACCTACCCGAATATCGAGCTGTCTGTCGATGTCGACACAAGCGACAAGCTGGCCGATGCCTTGACTGCAAATGAACTGGATTTCTACATCGGAAGGGTGCCCGACGGCATGGACCCCCGTGCCATCAAACTGACCGAAGTCGGTTCCGAGCCGGTTTCACTGGTCGCGCGCCTGGAACACCCGCTTTCACGCAGGACCGATTTGAAGGTGGCAGATTGCCTGTCATACGACTGGGTCATGCAGCCCAAGAACGGGCTGTTGCGCCGGACGGCAGAGGCTTACCTGCTCAGAAACGGACTTAATCCGCCTGAGCGGATTCTCAGCACGTCATCGATGCTGCTGACCCTCGCCATCATCTGCGAAACCAACGCGATTGCCCCCTTGGCGCGGGCTGCGGCAGATTTCTACGCCGGGGAACAGGCATTTGGCGGCCGCATCCGAAGGCTCGACACGGCCCCTGGCCTCGCGGTTGAACCGTTTTCGCTGATCCAGCTGCGGTCGGTGGAGGCGACGCCCGCAGTGAAGCGCGTACTGCAACTTATCAGACAGAAGATCGACGGTAAGTCCAGGGTCAGTTGACGTTCATTTGAGCCAGAGTATGGTTGCCGCGATTGAGATGAATGCGGCAAAGCTGGTGTCTGTCTTGCAGTAGAGTATCGCTATCCCTCTGTAATTATTGATCTTCTGAAAAATTCTCGACCAGATGCCGCTAATTGTACATTTTGTCATCCTGGGCGGCAGGCTGTTTGCAGATTTTGCGAGGCGGGAAAACGGGCGCGATGTCATGCGCTGAAAGTCCACAAACAATCCGATATCGACGCCCTCCTGCCCTGGAACAACAAAGGGCTGAAAGTGGCCATGGTTTTCAATGACAGGAGCCTGATTGGCGCGGCGCGCGGTTGGCCTTGCTGTTTCAGAAATTTGCGCATGAGAAGAAGCGACCCACCTTGGCACATTGATGCCGTCGGCGGGGGCAGCCACATCATCAAAGCCTATGCTTTTGCATAGTTTCATATATAAAGTATAAACCCGTCAAGTGATTGAGTGCAGCACAGGACCATTGAACAATTGCGGCGACGGCACGCAAGGGTCTGACCAAGCGGACAGAATAGCTATATAAATGAGCAATTGGAGCGGCACAAACCCCCGGACGATTCAGGTTCCAATTGTCTCCTTTCGATAAAGATACCGTTCGCGGGCTTGCGCGTGCAGGGTGAAGGAAGACTGATATGGCGACTAGGCATTGTTTCCAACTAAACGAGGGCGCGCTTTGAAATGAATATTGGACACCGAACCTCATTACTCCGGAAAGGCTCGTGAGCCGCCGCCCGATCAAGATGCGTCAACTGGAATTTTTCCTGCAGGTCGCGGATTGCAAGTCGGTTACAAAGGCCGCCGAGGCGCTTCACACCGCGCAACCGAATGTATCGCGGACCATTCGCGAGTTGGAGCAATTGGTCGGAAACCGGCTGTTCGAGCGCAGCAGCGAAGGCGTGAACCTGACCCCCGCCGGGCAGGCCCTGCTGACCTATGTGCGACCGGGCATGACCCAGATCGAACAGGCGCTCAACCTCTTCGACGGAACGACAAGGACTCGTACGCTGACCGTGATGGTCGCGCCCAGCATCACCCGCTCCATCCTTCCGGGCGCAACCTTGCGTTTCAAAAAGATGTTTCCCTTCGTGACACCGCGCGTATTGGCAAGCGACGCAGGCGACATGACCGAGCGCCTTCGAAACGGAGAAGTGGATCTTCTGGTCGGGCGGCAGGATCACCCCAACAACACCTATGGGGTGAGCTTTCACCACCTTTACACCGAGCCGCTGATATTCGTCGTGCGCCAGGGGCACGTGCTGGCCAAAGGGTCGCATACGCTCGACGCGCTTTCCGATTTCACCGTGATCATCCCGCCCTCGGGGGTGGTCATCCGCGACGAGCTCGATCATTTCATGATGGCGCATGGCGTTGGTCATTTTCCAAATACCATTGAAACGATGTCCTTCGAGTTCATTCGCGGCATGCTTCCCATATCGGATACCGTTGCCTTCTGCCCCCAGGGCGTTGTGCGCGCGGAACTCGGGCGCGGGGATTTTGTCGCGGTCGACATTGGAGGCATGTCCATGATGGGTTCGCTCGGCATCGCGACAATTGGCGGGACAGCCCATCTGTCGACCCTCGCAAAGGCAATGATGGCCTGCTTTGAGGATGAAGTCCGCGCGCAAGGGTTGAATTGAATTTTCCACTCCTGAGGACATTAGACATATTAAAAATGATATGGCCTTCATGAGACTGGTATTTTACACGCGCCGATCCTTCGACCAGCTTTGATCCACCGGTCCCTGCGGCACTGCCACAAGAACCGGTCATCAAAAGGAAGGGTCCATGAAACCGAAAAAGCAGAACATACTCTTCGTCATGTTCGACCAGCTGCGGTTCGACTACCTCGGCTGCTGCGGTCATCCCCACATCAAGACGCCCAATATCGACCGGCTTGCAAAGAAAGCTGTGCGCTTTACCCACGCCTACGCACAATCGACCATCTGCGGCGCATCCCGCATGTCCTATTATACCGGCCGCTATGTCGCCAGCCACGGCGCCGCCTGGAACGACTTTCCTTTGCGTGTGGGCGAATGGACCATGGGCGACCATCTGCGCAAGGCCGGGATGGGATGCTATCTCGTGGGGAAAACCCATATGCGAGTCGACGCCGAAGGCATGGCCCGGCTGGGCCTTGCCGCAGAAAGCGAAGTTGGCGCACGCCAGGCAGAATGCGGATTTGACGTGGTCGTACGCGAAGACGGCCTTGTCGGTCAGGGGCCGGAGGGCTTTTACAGCGATCAGCAGCCCTATAACGCCTATCTGCGCTCAAAAGGCTATGGCGGCGAAAACCCTTGGGCCGATTTCGCAAATGCTGGCGATGAAAACGGGATGACGGCAAGCGGCTGGTTCATGCGTCATGCCGACAAACCTGCCAACATTGCAGAGCAAGACAGCGAAACACCCTGGCTGACCCGGCAGGCCATCCGGTTCCTGGAGAATGCCGAAGGCCCTTGGTGCGCTCACGTCAGCTATATCAAGCCGCATTGGCCCTATATCGTGCCCGCGCCCTATCACAACATGTACGGACCCGAGGACGTCATTCCGGTCATTCGCAGCGAAGGCGAGCGGAAGGATCCGCACCCACTTTATGCGGCTTTCATGGAAAGCGGCATCGCGGAAACTTTCACGCGTGATGAGGTGCGCGAAAAGGTCGTTCCCGCCTACATGGGTCTGATCAGCCAATGCGACACCGAGCTTGGACGCATCCTCGACCATCTGGAACGCAGCGGACAGGCAGAGAACACCGTGATCGTGGTGACATCCGACCACGGCGACTATCTGGGTGATCATTGGCTCGGCGAAAAGGACATGTTTCACGATGTCTCTGTCCGGGTGCCCATGATCATCTATGACCCTTCGCCTGCCGCCGATTCAACGCGTGGGACAACCTGCGATGCGTTGGTCGAGGCGATCGACCTGACCCCGACGTTTATCGAAATTGCTGGCGGCACCGTTCCCGGTCATATCGTGGAAGGCAAATCGTTGCTGCCTCTCCTCCATGGGACGACGCCAGAAAACTGGCGCGATTTTGTGATCAGTGAATATTCCTTCGCCCAACTGCCTATTCGAAAGGCACTCGGCGTCAGCCAGCGCGATGCGCGCATGTGCATGATTGCAAATCATGACTTCAAGATGATCCACGTAGAGGGCGGCTTCCGGCCCATGCTTTTCGATCTCCGGCGCGATCACCTGGAACTGGAAGATGTGGGCGACAGGCCGGAGTACGCCGAGGTTAAAGAACAGCTTTATCGGCAACTGGCGACATGGGCGCGCCGGGACTCGCAGCGCCTGACCCTGTCCGACGAGGAGGTCGAGCGGCGTTCGGCGGCGGGCCCCCTGCCCAACGGCATTCTGGTCGGGGTCTTCGACGAGGCGGACGTGCCGCAGGTCAACCGCGACTACTACCGTCACAACACGCCCGAACGCCCGGATACCTCTGCGACGCGCCCCGCCGCCTCAGGTGAGCCTGACTAAACACCTGTTGAAATATTACCCAAGGAGAACCCAAACATGAAAATGAGAACATTCACTTTCTTATCTGCCCTTGCAATAGGGGCTGGTCTAACCGGCACCGCACAAGCCCAGGAAAAGCTGCTGTTCAGTACTCTTTTCCCCCCCGCACATTCCCTTTACGCGGAGATCCTGACGCCGTGGGCCGAAGCAGTGAAAGAAGAAACCCGTGGCAGTGTCGAAATCGACTTTGCCCCGTCGAGCCTCGCTCCTCCGCCAGAGCAGTTGGGCATGGTGGAAAACGGCATCGCCGATATCGCGATCCAATATACCGGCCTGCTACCCAATCGCCTGACCGGGCTGCTTTTCACGGAGTTCCCCGGCCCGAACTATTCGACAGAAGTCTCCTCCGTTGCGATCTGGCATGTCTATGACGAGATGCTGCGCGACAAGATGGATCTGAAGCGGGTCAAGGTTCTGTCCGCATTCAGCTTTCCCAAAACGTGGTTCTGGACCATCAACGACAAGACCTACGAAACACTGGATGACTTCAAGGGTGCGCGCCTGGCAACGGTCGTCGGCAATGGCGCGAACGCCTGGGGCGCGGTAAGCGACGGCGTTGTGGCAGGGCCGGCATTCCGCTATTTCGAAATCGTCTCCAAGGGCATCGTCGACGCCTATACGACGATCACACCAATTGATGTTCCCGGCTTCAACCTTGAGACCTACACGACGGGCGGCATTGACCTGGGAAATATCGCAACCTCTGGCACTTTCATCCTGATTATCAACGATCGGAAATGGCGGAGCCTGACCGACGAACAGCGCGCCGCAATCGAAAAGGTCTCGGGCGAGGCATTCGCGCGACGCACCAAAGTTCTGGATGAAAAGGTCGCCGAAACCCTCGCGCGGTTCGAAAGCCAGGGCATGACACTGGGCAAGTTCTCCCCGGAACTGCAGGCCCAGCTTGCCGAGAAAATGAGCTTCATCGAAGACTCCTGGGTAGCTGCCGTATCCGCCATGGATATCGACGGCGCAGCAGTGCTGGATCGCTATCACGCACTCGAAGCGGAACTGAGCGGCGAGGCGAAATGAGCGAGACCCGGTCAATTTCCCGTGCGCTTGAGCGCAGGCTCAACCGGCTGATCCTCCCCGCCGGGCTCTGCCTCTTTGCCATGATGGTCGTGACCGTCCTTGATGTCATCGCAAGAAAGTTGATCGGGCGCTCCATTCCCGGCGCGATAGATCTGGTCAGCGTCGGGTTCCTGCTGACTCTCTCGCTGTCTCTGCCCGTGATCACCTGGCGTGAAAGCCATTTCGTGCTGGAGCTGTTCAGTTCTAATCCGACAGCTGTTCTCGGAAAGCTGCGTCGTCATCTTGTGGCAGGGATCGCCGCCGTGGTCATCGGCATCGCAGGCTGGAGCCTGCTGCGATACGCAATCGGCGCGTGGGAGTATCAGGACGTAATGGGATATTTCCAAATTCCGGTCGCACCTCTTGCCCTGATCATCTCGATTTCGCTTTTCCTTTCGGCTGCAATTTTCATGCTTCAGGCATTTGGGCTCAGACGGCCCGACGTGCCTGCCACAGCTGACGCAGAGGACACGCCATGACGGGTGCCCTGATCGGATTTGGAGTACTCTTTACACTCACCTTCTTGGGCGTACCGCTTGTCGCTTCCCTGTTGCTGGTCGGTTTCGGTGGATTTGCAGTCTACAGGGGGTTTGGCGCGGCCGAAGCTGTCGTTGGGCAGCAGTTCTTCGACGCCATGTCCAGCTACGGTTTTTCCGTCATTCCGCTTTTTGTCCTTATGGGCGCGTTCATTCAGAGAGGCGGGTTGGCCGATGACCTGTTTGCGCTCGCGCGGGCCTGTCTTGGGCATCTCAGGGGCGGCATAGCGCATACCACAATTGGTGCATCAGGCGCTTTCGCAGCGGTCTGCGGAAGCTCCGTCGCCGCTGCCGCCACGATGTCACGCGTCGCCATTCCGCAGCTCAGACGCTACAATTACGAGGTCGGTTTCGCAGGCGGCACCGTGGCGGCCGGGGGCACGCTTGGCATTTTGATCCCGCCGAGTGTTCCTCTGGTGATCTTCGGCATCCTGACCGAAACGGATATCGCCGCGCTTTTCATGGCCGGCATCCTGCCCGGGATACTATTGGCTTTGTTCTACATGGTCACCGCCTGGCTGATGGTGTTCCTGCGCCCTGGGCTGGGAATGCGCGCGGATCGTCTGCCTTGGATCGAGCGGTTGGAGGCCTTCAGGAAGACCTTGCCTATCGTTGGTCTGTTCCTGCTGGTTCTTGGCGGCATCTACTGGGGCTTTTTCACTCCGACGGAAGCGGGCGCCGTGGGCGCGGCGGGCGCTTTCGGTCTCATGGCGATGCGCGGTAAGGCGGATCTCAAGAATATCATCGATGCGTTGTCGGAGGCGGTTCTGACCACAACGGCCATCCTGGTCACCATGAGTGCATCCCTGGTCTTTAACAACTTCCTGACGATCACCGGTCTGACAGGCCAGCTCATTAACTGGGTTCAGAGCTATGCTGCGGTCCCTTTCATGGTCATTCTCACGATCTGCCTCATCTACATCGTCCTCGGCGCGGTCTTCGACAGTCTTGCCGCGATGATCCTGACCGTCCCGGTCCTGACCCCGCTTGTGGCGTCGCTTGGCTATGACCCGGTTTGGTTTGGCATACTCGTGGTCGTTGCGGTTGAACTGGGCCTGATTACGCCGCCGATGGGAATGAACGTCTTTATCGTGCAACGCCACACGCCCGGCGTGTCGATCTGGACGCTCTTCCGCGGGGTCACGCCCTACGTCGTTGCAAACCTGCTCTTGCTTGGATTGCTGATTGTCGTCCCGTGGTTTGCTTTGGCGATCCCCAATCTCGGTTTCTAGCCAAACATCGCTGACATGAGGTACATATGAACAAGAGGGATCGCCAGCTTGTTCTTCGCTGCCCGTGAGCGTGCCATCTGATTTCGATCACGTGGTCATTTGGAGGGCATGACTCTGCCACAGATCAAGAGCATCGCATCTGGCGTGGCGGTATGAGGTGGCGGAAAGACGGTAGCGGCGGGGCCTGAATATCGTATTGATCTGGTCATGGGCGGACAGGAAACACTGCGCCTGCCTTGGCGACTTGAACCGGCCCATGAGCTTCTCTCGCTTCCGCGTAGGTCGGTGCGAGCCCTCGATCCGTTTATTGATCCCGTTGTGGGCGCGGTGGTCGGCGTCCGGGGCCGGTTGAAGGATCGGTTTGATAAAGCTGCGCAACTTGTCCGTGATGATAACGCGGGGCTTGCCAAAACGGCATATGCGATGATCTCGCGCGGGAAAAGAAAGCCTTTAAGGTGCGGCATCACAGCTGGAATTTTCATGGCCACCAGCAAGACGAACTCAGCAGGGTCAGCAAATTGGCATTCCCGGAAGAAATATTCCAATCGAAACCGGACACGCCGGCCGCAATACGGCTCTTGCGCAGCCTGATAAAGCATCTTGGTTTCATTCCCAAGCGGATCCTCACGGACACGCTGCGGTCGTATGGTGCTGCCAGGCGAGAGGGTGCGCCGGGCCTCGATCATTGGTCGCACAAAGGGCCGAACAACCGTGCCGAAAACAGCCATCTCCCAGTGCGAAAGCCGGAACGGGGATGCAAGGACACTGATCTCCAGGAAGCTTGAAGCGGTTCGTGGCTACTCATTCAGCCATTTGGAATTGCTTTTGTGTTCCTGTACGCCGTCGCTCAGCCCTGCGTGGCAGGGCGATCTCTTCGGTGCCATGGTGAGCATTCTGAATGGCAAAGGCTGAACACCCGGTCACGGCCTATGCCAATCATGTGCTGGGCGGCAAGATCCTCGGGGGTGCCCGCACAAGCATATCAAAATACTGGATGCCGCACAGAGTGATCTGGAAAAATGGCTGACCGGACGCCGGACATAATTAGGTGCATGACCATATTCTCACTTTCGGTGAACTGTGACAGGCTGTCCGCGACCTGACTGGGGGGAGCCAAGGCGTTTGGGTAAGGAGTTTCAAAAGGCAATCACACTCCGCCATCTGCGGGTCATTGCGGCTTTGGCCGATCTCAAACTGGTGGCGCGGGTGGCGGTGGCCCTGAACGTGACCCAGCCTGCGGTTTCCAAACAGATTGCAGAGTTGGAAAAAATCGTTGGCGCACCGATTGTAACGCGCGATCGCAACAGGCTGTATCTGACACCCATCGGCAACCGTTTGGCCGATCACGCCCGACAAACCCTGAACCAGCTTGACCGCGCGGCCTTTGACATCGAAGCGATGGCCAGCGGTGTATCGGGTTCGGTCTCTATCGGGGTTGTCAGCTCGGTCGCGCCGTCCTTGTTGCCCGGAAGCATCGCGATTTTCAAACGCAGCACGCCGCAGGCAAATGTGACCGTTCTTGAAGGACATTTTGTCGAGCTTTTTCCAGAGCTTGAGGCCGGCGCGATTGATCTGTTGATCGCGCGCATCTGGCAGCCGCAGGAATTGCCCGGTATCGACCAGATGCCGCTGTTTTCCGAACCGGTCGTTGTAGTTGCAGGGCGTCACCACCCGCTTGCCCAGCAGAACGATCTGGCCTGGGCCGATGTCCTCCCGTTTCCGTGGATTTTACCGCAAGCAAACTCCGTGGCGCGGCGGGCGGTGGATGCGTTGTTTGCCACCAATGGGCTGACCGCACCCAGCAACACAATCGCGTCGATGTCACTGACGTTAAATCTCGAATTGTTGCGCGTGATGCCTGCCCTTGGCCTGATGCCACTGCAATTGGCACAAGCGCAGGCCGCGCGTGGGGAAGTCACGATTCTGCCGCTGGACACCCAGGGGTTGCTGTCCGAGGCGCGGTGCTTCTGGCGCGCGGATCAGGTCACGCAAAACAGCACCCTGTCGCTGTTCCTGAAATGCCTGCAACAAACCACTGCCGACATGAAAATCATTCCTTTTGGTTAATGTTTCGCGCCAAAAACTCACTTTTTCTTACATTTCACATGAATTACCTTAACCCAATGCAAGGTTTGGGAGGGCTTTTGTGCTATTTTTGCTGGCCACGAACGCACGGGCAATTCTTTGAAGCGCCTGGCACTTATGGCGCTGCCCGCACATGAGGTTCTTGCCCGTTTTGCGGCCCAAACCCTGACGCCCAGCGATTATCTCGGCGCCTGTCTTGAACATATTTCGCTGTTCAATCCCAAGATTAACGCCCTGACCGCGCTGGATGCGGAACGGGCGGTGGCGCAGGCGTCGCAGGCAACGCAGCGCTGGAAAGCCGGAACGCCAATCGGTCCGCTTGACGGATTGCCCATTGGCGTCAAAGATCTGCAAGACACCAAGGGGCTGCTGACCACCCATGGCAGCAAACGAGGGCGCGCCAATGTGCCCACACAAGATCTGCCCATGGTCGCGCGCCTGCGGGCGGCGGGTGCCATCATTCTGGCCAAGACGAATGTTCCCGAACTGGGGGCCGGCGGCAACAGCCGAAATCCCGTGTGGGGGGCCACCGGCAACCCGTTCAATCCCGACCTGATCGCGGGCGGCTCGTCCGGCGGCTCGGCGGCGGCACTGGCAGCCGATCTGCTGCCGCTGTGCACCGGTTCCGACACGGGTGGTTCGCTGCGCCTGCCTGCATCCTTGTGCGGCATCGTCGGCTATCGCCCATCGGTCGATGTGGTCGCGCACCCGACACGCCCGCTGGGCTGGTCCGGCATTTCCGTGCTGGGGCCGATGGCGCGGACAATGGACGACTTGCTCTTGATGCTGAAGGTCATTCAGGGCCATGACCGCGACGACCCCCTGTCGTCGCCCGCGGCCCCCGGCAGGTTCGCCACCCTGCCGCAGGTTGACCTGAAAACCCTGCGCGTCGGATACAGCGAAGACTTTGGCAGCGCGCCCGTCGACCCTGCCATCCGCGAGACCTTTCGCGCGCGCATCGACGCGCTGCGGTCGCATGTGATGGACTGCCGCCCGGCAAACCTTGACCTAGGCCAGATGGATCGCGTCTTTGACATCTTGCGTGCAGAGAGCTTTGTTGCGGGATTTGCCGAGGCCCTGAAATCGGCACCCGAGGATTTTGGCGACCACATCGCGCAGAACGTCGCGATGGGACAGGCCATGACGCTGGCCGACAGAAGCTGGGCACATGCGGAACAGACCCGCATCTTACGCAACTTCAACAAGGTGATGGATGCGTTTGACATCATCCTGCTGCCAACCGCGCCGGTTTCGCCCTTTCCGTGGCAGCAATCGCACCCGACCGAAATCGACGGGCAGGTGATGGATGTCTATTACCGCTGGCTGGCGCTGATGTATCGCGGCTCTTTGACGGGCGGGCCCGCGCTCACCCTGCCCTGTGGCCGCGATGCGCAGGGCATGCCCTTCGGGCTTCAGATGCTTGGTCCCTTGCGCGGTGACGAACAATTGCTGGCCACGGCCAAAGCGCTGGAAGCCCTCTTTGCCCGCGACGCAGACACCGCCCGCCCGCGTCCCGACATGGCGGCGCTGGCGGCTTCGAATGTTGACTTGCGTGCGATCGTGACCCATCCGCCTGTTCTGACATCAGCGGTTCCGTCAACAACACCCAACATCAGAACGGCGGTATAATATCATGTGGTTCATCCCGATCGTTTTCATCGTCTTCCTGATCAGCGGCACCGCCTTTGCCTATCTGATGGGCTCGGTGTCGGTGCTGGCCTTTGTGGCCGTGGGCAAAACCCAGTTCCTGTCCATCATGCCACAGCGCATTTTTGCGCAGCTTGACGTCTTTGCCTTTATGGCGATGCCGTTGTTCATCCTGACTGCCGAAATCATGAGCCGCGCGGGTGTCACCCGCAGCCTGATCGACTTTGCCATGTCCATTGTCGGAAGGTTTCGCGGCGGGCTTGGCCACGTCAACATTCTGACCAGCGTGTTCTTTGCGGGCATCTCGGGTTCGGCCATCGCAGACAGCGCCGCACTGTCGCGCACCTTTGTTCCCGAAATGAAGGCGCGCGGCTATGATCCCTATTACGCCGGAGCCGTTACGGCAGCCTCCTCCATGATCGGACCGATCATTCCGCCATCAATCATCATGATTATCTATGGCGGCCTGACCGGCGCATCCGTGGCCGCCCTGTTCATCGCCGGCGTTATGCCGGGGTTGCTGCTGGCGGCGGCCCTGATGCTGCTGAATGCGCTGATCGCCAACATCAAGGGGCATCCCGGCGGCACATCGGACGATCTGCCGCAATTCCTGCCCAGCCTGATGCACGCCGCACCGGCGCTGTGCCTGCCGGTGGTGATCCTGGGCGCGCTGGTCTTCGGCCTTGCCACCCCGACCGAAGGGTCGGCCATCGCCGTTCTGGTCGCGCTGATCGCGGGCCAGTATTACAAGGGTCTGAACTGGCAGATGATCTTTGATGCCGTCGAGGCGACAGCCAGAATGACCGGCACCATCTTTATCATCCTCGCCGCCATCTCGGTGCTTGGCTATCTGGCGGGTCAGCTGGGCTGGTCGCAGGCATTGGCAAACTGGGTGGAATCCTTTGGGCTGACGGGCACGAAATACCTGTTCTTCCTGGTGGCCATCTTCCTGATCGCGGGCATGTTCATGGACACCCCCGTGGCGCTGACCCTGCTGATCCCACTGTTTGCACCACAAGCGCTGGCGCAGGGCATAAGCCCGATCCATCTGGGGATCGTGCTGTGTTTCAACCTGTGCGTCGGCCTGATTACCCCGCCGCTGGGCAAATGCCTTGTGGTCGTATCGGCGCTGACAAATCTGAACTACTGGCGGCTGGCCTATGCTGTGCTGCCCTTCATCGCCGTGCAGGTTCTGCTGCTGCTGGCGCTGGTCTACTGGCCTGCGCTCAGCCTGACGTTGCCGCAGATGTTCGGCTTTTCCGTGAACTGAATAAGGGAGGACGACAAATGAAACTGACATCACTGACACTGGCCGCACTTTTGGCCATGGCGGCCCCCGCCATCGCAGAAGTCAAGATTGCACTGGATGGCAAGCCCGATCTGGAACAATCGGGGTCTTACAACTGGGCCCATGCCTTTGGCAACGCGCTGAAAGACGCCGGGATGGAGGTGCGTGAAATGCCGCGCGACTCGGTCGGGAACGAGGCCGAGAAATTCGACCAGATTTCCACCGGACTGCTGGAGGTCTCGCTGTCGGATGTGCGCGCCATCGCCCAGATCGACCCATTCGTTTATGGCGTGCGGTTGCCCTATATCTTTGATGATGCGGCGCATATGGACCGTGCGCTGGCTGCGGGCAAGGTCTTTGACCGGCTGAACGAAAAGCTGGCCGCCCAGGATGCAATGGTCGTTGCCTTTGTGCCGATCGGGCCCTCATCGGGCATTATCACCACAACCAAGGCCGTGCGCGCGCCTGCCGATATGGCCGACCTGCGGATGCGGGCATTGGATGACGCGCAGATTGAAATGTATCAGGCCTGGGGTTCGACCGGCACGGTGGTGCCCTGGGGCGAAGTGCCCGCAGGCTTGCAAACCGGCGTGATCGACGGCTACCTCAACTCGCCTTTCGTGCCGGTGATTTTCGGCCAGACCGATTTTGTCAGAAACTTCTCGGATGCGGGTGTGATTATCCCGATGCGGGCGATCCTGTTCTCGAAAAGCTGGTATGACGGCCTGAGCGACGACGAACGCGCAACCGTCGATGCCGCCGTGGCGACGGCCGATGCCGCCAACCGCGCGTGGCTGGCCGAAGCGTCCGAATCCGGGCTGACCGCGCTTGAGGAAAAAGGCGTGACCGTACAGCGCCTGACCGCAGAAGAACGCGCCGTTTTCCGCGAAGCATCCAAGCCGGTGTATGAGTCGGACCTGATGCCTGCCGAAGACGTCAAGGTCTGGACAGAGCTGTCCGACAGCAACCGCTAAAACCAACCGCCGGGCCTGAACCAAGGCCCGGCATTTCCAGTGGAGACCGGCACATGCGGCACGTCATCATCTCGATCAGCAACAGCGTTCACGCAATCACGCGGCGGGCCGCGGTTCTTGCTGTCTGCCTGATGTTTCTGACGGTCATGCTGCAAATCATTGCGCGCTACGTGTTTTCCGCGCCCCCGATCTGGACCGAAGATGTCGCCCGATATGCGATGGTCTGGACCGGCCTGCTGGGCGCAACACTGTCTTTCAAAACCCGCTCAGACGCGGTGCTGATGCAAAGCGTCTTTCCCAAACCCTCCCAAATTCTGTCCGCGCTTGGCGAAGCCATCCAAAGCGCGGCCGTGCTGATTTTCATCCTGCCGGTGGTCTATTTCTGCTTTGTCGGCCTGCGTGGTGGTTTTGCCAAAGGCTACCTCGCCAGACAGTCGGGGCTGACCGCAGACACGCTTGGCATACCGATGGTCTGGATTTCGGTGTCGGTGCCTTTGGCGATGATCATCATCCTGCTGCATCTCACGGCAAGATGGGCAGGCGATACTGCCGCTGACAATGCCCAATCGCAGCTGGACTGAAATAGCAACCTCCGTGACACGGTCCGGTGTTGCCAAGTTGTTGGCTACAGATTGTGAGGCATTGGCCAAGGGCAGATCAAGCCGCCGTGTCGGCTATGTAATCGGGACTGTTGCGTTATCCGCCCCCCGACGGCAACAGTCCCTGTTCAGCCCTGTTTCAACGTGGCGTCGATCCGGCTGCGCAGATCCACAGGCAGGGCGGGATCCGCCGTGAGGCGTTTGGCGATATGGGCCAGGGCAAGCGCGCGTGATTTAGACTTTTCACCACGCGGCGAGGCGGAAATGTGCAGGAGTTTTGACATTCTGTCTCAGGTCCTTTTGATGTCTGTCCGCTCGGATGTGCCGGGCGTCACTTGCGCAGCGCTTCCAGATCGATCTCGACCTCGATGACCGGACCAAGGCCAAAGGCCACCAGCTGGTTCATGCCGAAATCGGTGCCGTCGATGGTCGCGGTCGCCGAAAACCCGGTTTTGATGGTCGACGCGTCCCAGGGCAGCGGCATTTCATTGTTCCAGACCACGTCCAGCGCGACTTCGCGGCTCACGCCGACCATGGTCAGATCGCCATAGACAATCGCCGTCCGCTCGCCCGTTTGCTCGATCCGGGTGCTGTCAAAGGTGATTTCCGGAAATTCGACAACGTTCAGGAAATCAACCCCGCCCATGTCGCGGTCGCGCTGTTCGGAATTGGTGTCGAGGCTTTCGGAGGCAATCACAACGGAAACGGAGCTGTTGGTGACATCGTCCTGGTCGAACGTGATGTCGCCCGACACATTGCGGAACATGCCGCGCGCATTGGCCCATCCGGCGTGGCTGACGCTGAAGGTGACCCAGGTGTGGTCTTCATGCACGATGTAGAGGTCGGCCGCAGTGGCGACGGTGGATGTCGAGAGGAACAGAGCCGCAGCAATGGCCGTACGTGAGAAGAGAGTCATGGTTTTTCCTTTCAAGAGGGGGTTTGGGGTGGGGGTGGTCAGAAATTGCGCAAGGCCAGCAGCATGGCGGGGATGCCCGCCATCAGCGCGAGGGCTGCAAACGCAAAGGGTTGAACGAGGAGCGGCAAGCGAGAGAGTTTCGCGTCCGCGAACGGCAGGGCCGCCAATGTCAGGAGGAGCAGATAGGCGGCCGTGCTGAGGTTGGTGGCAAAGGTGGACAGCTGGACAAACAGGATCAGCAAACCGCCCTGGACGGTCCAGATCATCATCGGATGTCCCGATTTCGGCGCCCCGTTTTTCAGCGTGACGACAAAGATCGCCAGCGCGTATCCGCCCAGGAGCGCAGAGAGCGACAGCAACACCTGCCCCAATCCGAGAAAACCACCGAGCAAGGCAAGGACGCTGGCCGTCATGCTCATCGCCAGGTGCGCGACGGGCGAAGTGAAGGGGGATCGGGACAGATCCGGTGCCTTTGCCAGCATCGGCATCCAGACGGCAATCGTTCCCAGCGGTAAGAGCCAGCCCCAGTCAAACCGGCCCGCCGTCAGGGGGCGCTGGACAAGCCAAATAAATGTGATCGCTGCGACAATAGCCAGAAGCGCGGCGCGGCGATAGGATGCCTGATTGAAGGTCACGAGGCCGAGCACCGGAAAGGCCGCGAGCGCGTAGGCAATCTTGTGTTTGGCGGAAATCGCGGGGAACGGCGGGAGGCCTTCGTGCAGCAGGTAGATGGCTGCAATGGCAAGGCCCATCGCGACCACCAACACCCGCGACGCCGCGAAAGCACGTTGCTCGACAACCCCAAGGCCAAACCCGAGGGCGATTGGAGCAACCAGCAGGACAATGATATCTTCTGCGCCCATCTATCTGCCATTCTTTCATTAAGTTCCGTCTGAATCAGACATATATGCATGTCATTTGTTGATTAAGACGTCTTGTGTTGAATCATTATCGCCGTTATGGCGTAAATGATGGACCGCATTGATCTTCTGAAAACATTCCTGAAGGTGGCCGACACCGGTTCCTTCACGGCGGCTGCCGAACGGCTGGACATGACGCCTCAGCTGGCCAGCAAATACATCCGCGCGCTGGAAAGCGAGTTGGGGGCGCAACTGTTTCACCGCTCCACGCGGCGGGTGAACATGACCGAAACCGGGGCTGCGTTCTATGATCGCTGCGCGCGTCTGGTGGATGACTTCGAGGAGCTCAAAGCCGATGTGCGTCAGGACCATTGCGCGCCCCGCGGACAGCTACGTTTGACCGCACCGCATTGTTTTGGTGGCAAATATCTGGTTTCGGCTCTGGCGGACTTTTCCGCCGAATACCCGGAAATCTCGGCAACGCTGGATTTGACCGACCGCTATGTCAATCTTCTGGATGAAGGGGTCGACCTGGCCATTCGGGTCGGCAGCCTGGAGGATTCCACTTTGCTGGCCCGGCAGATCGGCATGGTTCCCGTCGTCCTCTGTGCCAGCCCTGACTATCTCGAAAACGCGCCCGATCTGAACAGTCCTTGCGATCTCGAACATCACGCCTGCATCATCGATACGAACTTCAAATCCCAGAACAAGTGGACCTTTCTGGTCGATGGGCAGCCGGTGACCTATCAGGTTGAGGGGCGTCTCAAGGTCAACAGCGCAAACGGAGCGCGGATTCTGGCCTTGAAAGGGCAAGGCGTTTCGTTGTCCCTGCACTATATGGTGGAGGACGATATAAAGGCGGGGCGTCTGGTATCACTGTTGACCGACTACATGGCGACCAAGCTGGCCATCAATGCGGTGTACCCCCACACCCGGCATCTGACGGCAAGGGTCCGACGTTTCATCGACTTCATGGCTGACCGATGCAAGCATCTGAAATAGGAGGCGCAGCATCGGGGACGCGTTGACCCGGAACCCCGAGCGGGCACGGGGCCGCGCCCGTCTCTGTGGGTGATCCAGTCGGCGATGATGGAATACAGCTCATCCGATCCGGCGGCTTTCCACTTCGGCGTCAGATCCCAATCCTTTAAACCATCGGAATAGATCTTGCGGAACAGGTCGATAGTTTGCCGGTCAAAGAACAATGACGCGCCAAGGAAGCGGCTTTGCCCCAGTTCGGGACTGTTCTCGACATCGCACCGCACGCCCTTGAGGAGCGGCAGAACCTGGCCTGGGTTTGCGCTATATGTCTGCCGATCGAGGCCAATCCTTTTCTGTCCGATAATCGGAAACATGAGCATCGGGGCGGACAGAAAGGCCATGGTCATTGAAGTCTCAAGCCGTGACATGATGGTTTGTTCGGTCATCGCTTGGCGTCCTCGGTAACCTGCGCCGGGACAATCCCGGCCGCATGTTAAGAAAGAGGCGGCGCAGCAAGCGCGCCCTCATCGCTTGCGGAACGCCGCGGCCTTGGCCCGGTTGCCGCAGACCTCCATCGAGCACCAGCGCCGCTTATGATTCTTGCTGATGTCGAGGAAATAAAGCGTGCAACTCGGCCCCTCGCAATTCCGGACATAGCGGAAATCCGCCTCGGTGATCAGGCGCGCGGCGGCGGTCGCGATCCTGACGATCAGGTCGCGCGGCTCGGTCAGCGGGTGACTGTCGACAAGGGCAAGCGGCTTGCTGGCGAGATCCTCGGCTGCGGCGGCGGGGGCGATCCGAAGAAACCGCGGCCCCCGTGCGAGGATCGCATTGATCTCGGCAAGGATTGGATGGTCTGCCTCCGTCAGCGGGCCGCCGCTGATGGCTTCGATGAAAGGGCGTAGCCTTTCGCGGAAGGTGACGATCTCTTTGCGTGCCTCTTCGAGCGCGGGCGCGGCGGCGGGTTCGCGGAAAGGCGTCAGCTCGGAGTCTGAGGCAAGCTCTGCCGCAACCAGCCAGTCCAGCAGGTCCGGGCCACTCTCCAGCCAGTCGTAGCGCACATTTCGCGGAATCGCGACGCTGTTCAGGAAATCCAGCGCGGGGCTTTCCCCGACGAAGAAGGGCGCCGGTCTGGGGTCTTGCGCCATCGGGTTCTCCGTCTGCGCGGCAGGGGTGTGAACGATGATGATAACCGCTATTTTCCTATTTTACCAGTTATAATCATGCGCGGGCCATCACAAAAAAGTAACTGGATAAACTTATCTTTCAAGGTTACCAAACATAACCATCAAAAACCATTAACAACAGTTATCCCGGCGCAGCATGAACCGCTCGCTCCCAACCGAACCCTACTAAAAGGACCCATCCAATGACCCAGATTCTCTATATCACGGCCTCGCCGCGCGGTGAGATGTCCCAGTCCGGCAAGCTGGCCGAGGCCTATCTTGCGGCGCGGCAGTCGGCCCAGCCGGACGTCACCATCGACCGTCTCGATCTGTGGCGCGCCGATCTGCCCGAGTTTGACGGCGACAAGGCGGCGGCGAAGATGACCTTCTTCGGCGTGGGCGACATGGACGGCCCGCGCCAGAGCGCCTGGGACCAGGTGGTCGCTGTCACAAACCGCTTCACCCAGGCGGATGAATACGTGCTGTCGGTGCCGATGTGGAACGGTGGCATCCCCTACAAGCTCAAGCAGTATATCGACATCATCACCCAACCTGGCCTGCTGTTCGGCTTTGATCCCGAAGCGGGCTACAGCGGGTTGCTGAGCGGCAAGTCGGCGCGTGTCTTCTACACGTCTGGTGTCTATGCGCCGGGGGCACCCGCCAAATACGGCACCGATCACCATTCGACCTATCTGGACTGGTGGCTCGACTTCATCGGCGTGACAGAGATCGAAACTGTGCGCTTCCAGCCCTCGCTGCTGACCGCAGACCCGGACGGAGATCAGTTGCAAGCGCTGGAACGCGCGGCGGATCTGAACCTGCAAAACGCCTGAACCGAAAGTGCCACCCCGGCGGACGAACACGCCAGGGTGGCACTGCGTCACAGCGCGCCCGTATATTCGCCGCGCGCCGGGTAGTCGTTGTTGATCGCGAAATCCAGCGCGCCCAGCAGTTCCGAGAAATGCGGCCGCACGAAGGGCATCGTCTGCACCGAGGCGTAGTAGAGCGTCTGCTCGGGCGTCACCATGAACAGGCCGGGTTCGGAAAACAGCGCCGGCTCTTCGATCCCGATGGAGGTCTTGCCGCGCGAGGTCGAGGTGAACAATCCCCAATCGTCACGCGCCGCGGGTAGTGCCAAGTCATAGGCCACCCGCAGCTTGTCCGCGCCGATCTTCTCGGCCATTCCCGCCGCCCGCTCCGACCCGTCAGAGGACACGGCCACGGTGGTCACGCCACGGGCGTTGAACTCCGGTGTCAGCTTTTCCAGTTCCTTGAGATAGGTGGCGCAGATCGGGCAGTGCAGGCCGCGATAAAAGGCGATGACGGTGCCCCGTTCGGCCTTTTCGGTGGACAGGGTGAACTGACCACCCCCGACCAGGGGCAGGGACAGATCCGGGGTTTTCTGGCGCGGGATCAGCATGGGGTTCCTCTTCGTTGATATTGCGTCTCTCCACGAGATGATGGATATTCAGTCAGAATTTGTCCGAAATACCCGACTGAAAGTCCTGTTTATGACCGACCGCCTCGCCGCCCTGATGCCTGGCCTGACCGTCCATGCCGTGGGGCTGGACCCGGCGGGCGCGAATCTGCTGATCTGGAGCTGTGCTGACGGCCATGTGCTTGGGCCAGCGGGAGCGATGCCTTTTGGTGCCGAGTTACACTTGGCCGCTCGCATAGGTGGCGGCGTGTGGATGGAGCACCTCTGGCCGGAGATGCCTGCCGTGCGGATCGGTTCGGACGATGCAACCTATCCGCTGGTCGCGCTGGCGCTGGCGGAGCTGGCGCAGCCGCGCTGCGGGAGCGTGGCGTTGATGCAGGGCTATGTTCAGGCGATCATCGTCCACATCCTGCGCAACGCCATCGAGCGCGGTAAGGTCAGCTCCGGCGTTCTGGCGGGACTGGCCGATCCGCGCGTTTCGCGCGTGCTCGTGGCACTGCATGACGATCCGGCGCTGGACTGGAACGTGGAACGCATGGCGGGGCTCGCAGGCATGTCGCGTTCGGCCTTCATTGCGCGGTTTGGCAAGGTTCTGGGGGTGCCGCCCGCCAGCTACCTGCGCCAGTTCCGCATGGCCCGCGCGCGGCAGGATCTTTCCGCAGGTGAAAAGACCCGCACCGTCGCGCGCCGCTACGGCTATGGCTCGCCCGAGGCGTTTTCGCGGGCATTGCGCGCCAACGGTCAGGCGGCGTAAGATAACCGAACGCCGCGAGTTCCAACGCGCAGTGCAACGTCCCAGCCGACTTTGCAAATCTCTGTCGGGACCTCTTAATTTCGGCACCTTCACACCGCGAGGCAGAGATACTTGATTTCCAGATAGTCATCGCAGCCGTACTTTGAGCCTTCACGCCCCTGACCGGATTGCTTGATGCCGCCGAAGGGGGCGACCTCGGTCGAAATGAGGCCCGTGTTCACACCTACCATGCCGTATTCCAGCGCTTCGGCAACTTTCCAGACCTTCGAGAGATCCTTGGCATAGAAATAGGACGCAAGTCCAAAGATCGTATCGTTGGCCTGTTCGATGACGTCATCGACAGTTTCAAATCTGAACAGCGGTGCGACCGGCCCGAAGGTCTCGTCGCGGGCCACCTGCATTTCCCGCGTGACATCCCTGAGCACCGTTGGTTCAAAGAATGTACCGCCAAGCGCATGTCGTTTCCCGCCCGTGACGATGGATGCCCCCTGCGAGACGGCGTCGATGATATGCGCCTCCACCTTCCCGACCGCGGCCTCCGAGATCAGCGGGCCTGCGGTGACCCCATCGGCAAACCCGTCCCCGACATTCATCGCCTCAACGGCTGCAGTGAGCTTTTCGGCAAAGGCGTCATAGACACCGGCCTGCACATAGATGCGATTGGCGCAAACACAGGTCTGCCCGTTGTTGCGATATTTGGAGATCATCGCGCCTTCGACCGCTGCATCCAGATCGGCGTCATCAAATACGATGAAGGGCGCATTGCCGCCCAGCTCCATCGAGGTTTTCATCACCTGGTCCGCGGATTGCTTCATCAGGATGCGGCCAACTTCGGTTGATCCGGTAAAGGTGAGCTTGCGGACCTTGTCGTTCTCACAGAATTCCTTGCCGATGTCAGAGCCTGATTTCGAGGTGACGACTGAAAACAGCCCGGCGGGCACACCCGCCTCTTCGGCCAGCCTGGCCATGGCGAGGGCGGAGAGCGGCGTTTCCGCAGCCGGTTTGGCAACAAAGGCGCAACCGACAGCAAGGGCGGGCCCGACTTTGCGCGCGATCATGGCATTGGGAAAATTCCACGGCGTGATCGACGCCACAACACCGACAGGCTGTTTCAGAACCATGATGCGTTTATCGGGCTGGTGTCCGGGGATGATATCGCCGTAGACACGTTTTGCCTCTTCCGCGAACCATTCGATGAAGCTGGCCCCATACAGGATTTCCCCCTTGGCTTCCGTCAGTGGTTTGCCCATTTCAGCGGTCAGGATGGCTGCAAGGTCATCTGCATTGGCGATCATGAGATCGTACCATTTGCGCAGAATGCCGGCACGCTCCTTACCCGTGCGCGCCGCCCAGTGCCTTTGTGCCGCATAGGCCGCATCAATCGCTGATCTGGCACCACCACGGCCCATGTCGGGCAGTGTGGCGATGACAGCGCCAGTTGACGGATTTCTGACCTCGAACAGGCCCCGGCCATCCGCTTCGGCCTCGGCGGCACTGACCCATCGGCCACCGATCAGGGCCGCATTTGACAGCAGGTCTGTGCGGTTGAGACGGTCTTCCAAATCGGTGTTTGACTGTGGCATCGGGGTATCCTGGTAGAGTGCTGCGCAGGTTTTGTGGTGACCGAGGGGCGCGCCCCTCGGCCGATGGTGTTCAGCGAATTGCTGTCGGGTTGATCATCATCTGGACAGCGCCCTTCATGCGTGTCACGCCCAGCACGAACATGAACTCCCAGGCCTCGTCCTCAGCCAATGCGCGGGTATCCATGTTTTCCAGAAGGTAGATCCCGTGTTGCGGGATCAGGATCTGGTGGACGGCAAAGACCCCATCGGTTCCGTTTTCAAAGGGCACCGGCTCCACCCCCCAAGTGTCGGCGCCAACGGCGACAACGCCGATTTCGGCAAGATACTCCGCCCCCGAGATGCCAAGCCCCGGCTCAACCGAGACATATCGTTCGTGATCGGGATTTTCACCATCGAGCAGGTCCAGCCAACCGGAATGGAACAGCACCGTGTCGCCCTTTTTCAATTCGACACCCTGCGCTTCGGCAACGGCGATGATGTCTTCCTTGGTATAGGCTGTGCCCTCTTCAACGATGTCCTGCCCATAATGCGCGGACATATCCAACAGTACACCGCGCGTGACGATCGGGGGCAGGTTGTGAAGCCCAAGCTTGGCCAGACCGTCCGCCTGTGCGACCTCTCCGCCCTTCAGGCCATTGTAATATTCGTGCTTGATGCCGATGTGACCAAGCCCGTCGATCTGGGGACCGATGCCGAGCCATCCCATGAAGATGTCGTCGTTGTAGGTCATACCATTGGTGCCCAGACCCTGTGTGGTGATCTGGTTAGGCTGCAGCACTGTGATGCTCATCGACCGCGGCGCAAAGGCCGGGGTTTTCGAGTCGACCACAATGCCAAGATTGTAGGTTTTGCCGGTCTTGATGAGTTTGGACGCGGCAAGCACGCTTTCAGGTGTGATGTGATTTGCGGCCCCAAGTTCGTCATCGGGCCCCCATGGCGAGTCACGCCAGTCCTGAGCCATGCCTGCACCCGCCATGCCACATAGCAGAGCTGCCGCCAGTGTAAGTTTTTTCATTATCTTGTCCTCCCTAGGGTTACTCGGTTTGTTGGTTCTTGCGCAGACGACAACCGAGAGACGACGCCTGCTGATTGCGTCAGAGCGACGCCTGGTAAATCCGCGCGGCATCCTCCTCGTGCATTTCGCGCGGATTGTTGATAAGGAGCCTGGTCTGG
This sequence comes from Sulfitobacter sp. G21635-S1, assembly GCF_027213915.1. Lineage (NCBI taxonomy): Bacteria > Pseudomonadati > Pseudomonadota > Alphaproteobacteria > Rhodobacterales > Roseobacteraceae > Sulfitobacter > Sulfitobacter sp. G21635-S1. Next base: position 44,214 of record NZ_JAPWGV010000006.1, on the reverse strand, counting down.
TTCATGGCATCGGAGGCCAGTTTCGGAATGTCCGACTGGGAAATACCCACGTGTTGCAACCCCGCCTCCAGACCCAGGTCAGTGTTGAGCCTGCCCAGACGTTCAATGAATTCAGCAGCCACAGCCTGAGTGTCGCGCCCGGTCTCGATGTCCGGAAACACCAGCGGCGCGAGCTCGGCATATTGCGCCCCGCAATTGGGCGCGTTGAACCGCATCACAGCTTCAAGCACCAAGGCATTCGAAAGTCCGTGCGGGACGTGGAACAGGCTGCCCACGGGATAGGCCAGCGCATGCACTGCCGCGACGGGCGAGTTGGCAAAGGCCTGCCCGGCCAGCATGGAGCCCAGCAACATCTTCTCGCGCGCCTCCCGGTTCGCACCATTCGATACGGCTTCGCGGATGTTGGCCCCCAGCAGGCGCAACGCCTCCTTTGCCAGCGTCTGCGAGATCGGATTGTTGTTCGGGCTTTTCGAGGTGAAGGCCTCGATCGCATGAACCATCGCATCGACACCCGTCGCAGCCGTGATGTGCGGCGGCAATCCCAGTGTCAGCTCTGCATCCAGCACCGCGATGTCCGGCAGGATGATGGGCGAGACGACACCCTTTTTCTCTTCCGTGCCGGTTGTCAGGATCGACACGGCGGTCACTTCTGATCCGGTTCCGGCCGTGGTGGGCACCAGCACCAGCGGCAGGCGCGTACCCTTGGCTTGGTTGACACCATACATCTCATCCAGCGGCTGGTCCGTATTGGCCAGAAGCGCGATCATCTTGGCCACATCCATGGAACTGCCGCCGCCAAAACCGACGACGCAGGCCGCGCCCTGCTGTTTCGCGGTCGCGACAGCCTCCAGCACGGTGGAGGCCTTGGGGTCCGCCTGAACCTGATCAAAGACGATCACGTCGAAACCGCATGTTTTCAGGTTGCTGATCGCGGGTGCGGCGAGGCCGAGTTTCATGATGCCCGGATCGGTGACGAACAGGACCGCCCCGTTTCCGTCCGCAAGAGGAAGGGTGTTTGCGATCTCTCCCAACCGGGCAGCGGTTCCCCAGCCCTGACGGATCGAAGCGGTTGTGTTGAAAGTAAAATCACTCATGGTTACGCGGCCTCCGCGCGGGACATCAGGCTGATCTGCCCGCGCTCAATGGAATAGACTTTGTCGACGACTTTTTCGGAATGCGTGTAGTCGGATTCCGAAATCAGAACGGTCAGTTGCTCCTCGCGCAGATTACCGATCACCTCCATCAGACGTTGGGCAAGCGCCGGGGCCACGCCTTCGAATGGCTCGTCGAGCAGCAACAGGTTGGGCCCGGAAACGAGCGCCCGGGCCAGGGCAACCAACTTCTGCTGACCCCCGCTCAGGGTCATTGCCTTGCGCTCGGCAAAGCGGCCGATTTCGGGCATCAGGTCGTAGACCCATTTCAGCCTTGAATGGTCTGTATTCCTGGTCGCCCAAAGCGAAACCATGATGTTCTCTTCAACCGTGAAATGGGGCACCAGACGCCGGTCCTCCGGCAGGTATCCGATGCCGAGAATGGCCCGTTCATGCGCTTTCGCGCTGTGCAGGTCAGTTTGGTTGAACCGAATGCTGCCCTGTTCGGCGGGCAGGATACCCATGATTGCCCGCATCAGGGTGGTTTTCCCGGCACCGTTCCGTCCGATCAATCCGCAGGTTGTCCCGGTTTCGATCTCCAGGTTCACATCCCGCAGGATCGGTACGCGTTGGATGGAAAGGCTGACATTGTTCATCGTCAACATTAGGATGCCCCCTCTTTTGCTGTTTCTTGCGCGGCTTCGCGGTGGAATTCACTGCCGATGACGAATTCGCGGACCTTGTCGTTCTCAAGCACGTCGGCGGTTGGTCCATCGGCCAGAATGGTGCCCTCGTAGAAGGCGACGCACCGGGGCGAGAACGCCTCGACGATTTCCATGTCATGCTCGATGAACAGAACGGCGGTATCCGTGGTCTTCAGCGCATCAATCAGGATGCGCATGAGGTCCATTTTCTCGTCCGCGCTCACGCCGCTGGTGGGCTCATCGAGAAACAACAGCTCCGGTTCGGCCACGGTCGCCATGGCGATATCAACAAGTTTCCGCACCCCTTGCGGCAGGGTCTGGATCTCCTGATCCGCATAGCGATCTATGTCGAACCGGGCGAGGAGGTCGTGCGCCTCCCCTTCCAGGGCGCGATCAATGGCGGGTTTGAACAAAACCGGCTTGTGCTGCTTCGAGATCGTCAGTGCGATCAACACATTCTCGATCACGGTGAGTTCCGGGAAAAGCTGCGGGATTTGGAACGAACGGCAGATCCCCAGCCGGGTGATGTCCCGCGTCGCCTTGCCGGTAATACTCTTGCCGCGATAGCTGATTTGACCAGAAGTCGGGGTCAGATAACCGGTGACCATGTTCACGAAAGTCGTCTTTCCGGCCCCGTTTGACCCGATCACGCCCACGACCTCACCTGCGGCGATGGAGATGTTGATGTCCTTTGCCGCGTAAACGGCCCCGAACTTCATTTCCAGGTTCTTGGTTTCAAGGATTGTTGTCATGTCATTCACCTGCCACCGAAGCATTCGCGCCGGCTGATTTCTTGGTTCTCGTCTTTCTGGTGAGCAGCGACCACAGTCCCTTTGGCAGGAAGATAATGGTCAGAAGCATCACACTGCCCAGGATCATCTGCCAGGTGTTCGGAGAGATCTCGACCGCGTAGACCCGGACGATTTCCAGAATGAAAGTCCCGATCATGGGTGCTGCGATGTTGCCCGTACCGGAAAGGATCGAGACAAAAACGAATTGGCCTGAGGTCGTCCAATTGGTCATTTCCGGATCGACATGGCCCAGCGGCAACGCCCAGAGAACGCCACCGACGGCGGAGACGATCGCTGCAAGCACATAGGTGATATGTACCGCCTGGTGGGCGGACGTACCCAGATATTCCACCCGCAATTCGTTCTCGCGAATGGCTTCGTTCACGTAGCCGATCGGGCTTTTGAGGAAGCGGTTGAGTGCAATCGCGCACCCGATGGCGATGGCGCATGTGAGCGTGTAGAGCATGAGCTGCGTTGTATCCCCCTCCGGCGTCCAGCCCAGGTAGGACGGGGTCGGAAGGTTGAAGCCATCGGTCGATCCCAGTTCTTCCGTGCTTGAAAGCAGACCGAAGAGGATCATTGAAACCGCCAAAGTCAGCATCGCAAAGAAGATTTCGCGATAACGCCGCAGCAGGAAGCCGAGCAGAGCGGACAGGATCAGGGCCGCCACGATGCCGGAGGCCAGCAAGACAAAGAAATCGGTAACGCCCAGGAACTTTGCCATCATGCCAGCCGCATAGCCGCCGACGCAGAAATATAGCCCCTGGCCAAAGGACACCAATCCGGCGCGCATCTGGATCATGACGCCGAGCGCAACCAGCCCGGTGCCCATCGAAACATGGACGTAATTAACGATCCACTTGGGCAAGATGAATGCAACAAGGATCAGAAGCGGCAGGGCGATGAGCAGCCCGATTTCGGTACGATCTAGAGTCTTGGTCATATCTTCCTGCTTTCTGCCAAGGCGAACAGGCCATAGGGCTTCACCGCCAGAACGGCAGCCATCACGAGGTAAATCGAGAAGAGCTCCGCCGGCGGATAGAGATGAACGGAGGCGGCGCGCGCAAAGCCGACGATCAGGGCACCGATCATGGCGCCACCGATGGAGCCCATTCCGCCAATTACGATGACGGCAAAGGACAGCACGATGATTTCGGCGCCAATACCGGGAGAAACCGAAATTTCGGGCGCGGTGATGGCGCCGCCAAGCGCCCCGAGGATCGCCCCGACAACAAAAGTGACGGTGAAGAAACGAGTCACATTGATCCCGAGCGCCCCGCTGATTTCACGGTCTTCGATCACCACCAGAAGCAATTTTCCGACGCGGGTTTTGTTGAGCACGAGATACAGCGCCAGCCCGACCGCGATGGCCGTCCCGATGATGATGAACTTGTAGACGGTATAGGGTATGTCAAAAATTTCGACGGTGCCGAAGTAGAAGGCCGGTTGCCAGGCCACGTAGGATTGCGTGCCCCATATCAGCTTTGTGACATCTTCGAGGATGAGGAAAATGGCGTAGGTCACGAGCACCATCAGGACCTCGTCCCGCCCGTACATGAATCTCAGGACGCCTCTTTCGACCACAAGCCCGGCGATGACGCCCGCAATCAGCGCAGCGAGCGGGATCAACAAAAAGCTCAGTGCGACGGTCGAGCCGGTGGCGGTGTAGATGCCGATGGCCCAGGCCGAGGAATACGCCCCAAGGGCATAAAAACCACCATGGGCGATGTTGAGGATCCGCATCACACCATAGATCAGTGTGAGACCAACTGAGGACAGGAACAGCCACGCGGCAAAGCCAAGACCATCCACTGCTATCGCGGTTGCGGTTAGCATAGATTACTCCATTTCATTGATGCGTTCACGCGGACGTTCAGGTCTGCGGCGAACAAAGTCCGGGCTTCTGTTCAGGAATTTCTGAGGTCAGTAGCCCGGTGAAGTTGACGGAGAGGGCGGTTTTGCTGCCCCCTCCGACAGGGAGTTCAGGTGGTCAGTCGCACTTGGCACCTTCAAAGCCGCTCTCGATCCACGCGAGGGAGGCCACACCGGCGGGCGGGTTCACACATTCCGCATTGAACCGCACGACATCGACCAGAACAGGTTTGCCTGTGTCCTTGTCGAATTTGTACGTGCCATAGGCCGTGTCCTGAATGGCCTGATGCCCATTCGCCAGCGCCATGGAGACTTTGCCGCTCGGGCCTTCCCATTCCAGCCCCTTCAGTGCGCCAATGATCGCATCCTGATCGGCACTGCCCGCCTTGTCCGCAGCGGCCTTCACGCCCAGAAGCGCCTGCGCCATCTTGTAGGAGGGATAGGTCGGCAATGTGCCGAAGCGATCGAAATAGGCCTGACGGAACCAGCTGTTCAGCTCGGAGTCCGGGGCCAGTTCGCCATGCGGACCACGCGCGCCGATGACGGTGCCATCCGGCATCTGGGCACCAAGACGGTGGAGTGCGGTTTCACCGGTCGTGAGCACGACCTTGGAGCGTTCAAAGATACCGCGTGCGGAGCCCTGAATGATAAAGGCCTCCATGTCGCCACCCCAAAAACTGGAATGCACGACATCGGGCTTTGATGTCAGCAGGGCCGAGATTTCGGACCCATATTGCCCCGCACCGATCTTCGGAAACTGCTCCGTGGCAATCGAGGTGCCGCTGTCGATCTGTTTCACCGATTCCGAGAAATCGCGCCATGAATCCTGACCGAAAGCATAGTTCTGATTGATGCCCGCGATGCTGTCCAGGTTGACACCTTGTTGATCCAGGTACAGCGCGGCCGCCACGTTATCCATGGTGGCATGTGCACCGGTGCGGAAGGTGTATTGCGGATCAGTGAGGATTTCCTCGAATATCTGCGGCGTGCCGCAGTCGAACAGGATTGTCAGCTTCTGGGCCTTCTCGGCCTCCGGTGCAATCGCCTTGCAGCTGCCGGATGAGATGTAGCCGATCACCATATCGACGCCGTCTTTCTCGACCAGCTTGAGGAAGTCCGCGTTCTTCTGCTTGGAATTCTCGTCAACGAAGATCGGCTCAATCATCGCGCCGCCCACACCTGCGGTATTATAGACGCCTGGCACGCTGCCTGCGTTGATGGCCTCGATCATCAGCTCGGCCGCATTACGCGCCGGAACGCCGAACGGTCCCGCAGCACCACCGGACAGGAATGTCACGATACCGACCTTGGCGGTCTTCTCCTGCGCGCTCGCGGCGCCGGTCAGAGCCATGAGGCCGATGGCTGCGGCAGCCATGAGAGATGTTGAATTTTTGAGAAGCGCCCCCGTGGTCGCGCCGAGACGAGATTTCGTCATGATTTTCCTCCAGTTTCTATCCCGTTAAGGGGTAGAAAATCGCACCCATGTGCACAGTTCGGCGAACCGCCTTCTGCGCCGTTTGTTGTACGAAGTCCTCCCTTGCAGCCTCTGTGAGGCCGCGCCCTCAGGAGACGGCAAGGCGGCCCCGTCTTCAATTTCGGCTGCGAAAAGCGGTGAGCGCATCGCGCTCAATCCGCTCCTTATTTGAGCGGCAACCGCTCAAACTGGCATCGTTCCGAGAAAACAGTCGCTGCAATGCTGGTAGACACCAAACTGTTCACCGATGTGAGGCGAACACCGACAAATGTGTACAAAGCGTCCAAACACCATTTTGTACGCGCAAGGACAAGACGGACATTGGGGAGGCAGGCAGAGATTGGCGTTGTGAGCCCAATCGGACCGATGCTGCGCTCTGCGCGAAATTCGGCTTGGCTTTGGTGATCCAAAAGCCTAGACTGAATGTCATCATCTTGGAAGATGAAGCTCCTGCGTGACACCGAAAGCCACGGCAAGGAATGTCCTTCTTCAGTTAAACTGTGGAGGACTCTTTTTGGCCCATAGCCTAAATGTGAATTTCGTTGCCGGGCGCTATGCCGTTTCCCAACTCGCCACCGATACTGACATTCCGCAGTGGTTTTGTGGGCCGGGCTTCAAGGCTGCTATCTACTCGGACGACGAGACAACCCTGGTCTGCCTCGAAGAACGTGTTCCTGCTGAAATTCCGACAGAAAAGGGTTGGGCCTGCTTGCGTACTGTGGGGCCCTTTCCTTTTGATGCTGCCGGAATTGTTCAATCTCTGATTGCGCCGCTGTCCTCCAATAATATCGGCGTCTTTGTTCTCTGCACATATGACGGCGAGCATGTGCTGATCCCATCCACAGATACTGCCAAGGCAATTCGCTGCTTGAGAGACGCGGGGCACACGATCAACAAGAAGAACCCAACGAAATAACAAACTGAAAAGGTTGAGAGAAAATGTCGACTGGACTTACTGGAAGCTGCCTATGCGGGAAGGTGACCTACGACACAGGTAGCGATCCGCTTTGGATCACCATATGCTATTGCAAGTATTGCCAACGCGCTACTGGGTCTGATCGAATGATCGAGCCAGTTTTTGAAAGACATCACTTCAACTTCACTGCAGCCTCACCTGCGGTCTTTACGCAACCCTCTGACGGAAGCGGCAAAGACATTCATGCGCACTTCTGTTCAGATTGCGGCACTAAGTTGGCGCTGACCTTCGAAAGGTGGCCAGACAAGATCGGAATATACATCGGGACGCTGGACGATCCGTCTCGGATCAGCGTCAAGCCAGAAAACAGCAAGCACATTTTCGTTTCCGAGGCTCCCTCAGGGACCCTCTTGCCTCCCAATGTCAAAATCTACCAGCGTCATGCCGCGGAGAATGATGGAACCCCAATCGAGCCAACCGTTTATTCGAAACCAGTGATCAAATAACCGAAGCGGCCGTTCGCGCAGCCGCAGCGAAAGCTCGCTTCGTCCGCACACCCAAAATCGGGGCTGCTTAACCGGAATGTCCGCTTTCAACGTGATGCATGTTCACTCGGGCCATCAGTTTGCGTGACCACCAACCGCCGAACGGGCCAGGGCGTTACTCGGACGTTGGTCGTTCTTCCACCCGGGGCCATTCCACAGGCGGGTGGTAGACCGACCATTCCCCCAGCTGAACGGTCGCGGGAGGGTATTGGTTGTTCACGATGGTCCGGCCAATCGCCTGAACCTGCAAGAGCTGGTGTGTCGCCGGATCCATGCGCGATCTGAACCCTTCCGGGTCTTCCGGCAGCGAGAGTTCGAGGTTTTCAAGTGCGGCGCGCAGGCGGTACTTGTCCCCTGTGCCACCGGCCTCACGCACGGCTTCAGCAATCGCAAGGATGCCGGAATAGGCCCCTTCTGCCGCGTAGCTTGGATAGCGCCCTGCCCGCTCATAGAACTTTTGCACAAAATCCCGGTTCTGCTCTGTTGGCGGCCAGTTCACATGATGACGGGCAGAAAGAACCAGACCAAGCGGCATGTCATTGCCAAGGGCTGCCAGAACTTCGTAATTGCCGCCTGCATCGAAATTCATGAATTGCGTGGCACCGAAAAGCCCCTGCTGATCCGCCTGTTTTACAAAGGTGACAAGGTCGAGGCCCCATTGCCCGTTGATCACGATATCCGGCTTCGCGCGGATCAGCGCGCTGATGTAGGGTGCGAAATCCGTCTCGAACACGCGCGGCCAGAACTCACCGACGTTTTCGAAGGGCACGCCATCGGCCTTGAGAAATCTCCGCAGATCGTCCCACGCCTGATAGCCGTATTCATAATCCGGTCCGATGAAGGCGATCTTCAGCGGCTCCGCGCGTTGCGCATAGGTCTCAGCTATGTACCTCGCTCCTGCCAGCATCGACTGGCGGCTGCCATTGGTCAGACGGAAGTAATAGGGATGCAGGTCTTCGCTGGTCAATGTGGGGGAGGCATGATCGGTTCCGATAAAGAACACCTCCTTTTCCCGTGCCACCGCCGACACGGATCTGGCTATGGATGAACTGACGACACCGCACAGAAAATCGACCCGATCTTCCTCGATGAACCTCCGGGCAATCTGGATGGAGCGCAAAGACTTTGACCGGCTGTCCTCGATAAGAACGTCGATCTGCGGATAGTCAGCCGGCCACAGGCTTTCGATATGCGCGACAGCCAGGCGGATGGCGACAGCGCTGTCGCGTCCATAAAGCGCACCGGGACCGGACAGCGGATAGAGGCAACCGACCTTCACCGGCGGCAAGGATTGCGCCGGGACGGCCGATCCCATCATTTGGGTTGCGACGACCATGAGAAGAAGAACAGCCCGCATCATGACAAGCCCAACCGATGCATCTTGCGCTTCAGCGCGTGTCGGGAAATGCCCAACCGTTCCGCGGCAAGTCCCTTTTTGCCGCTGCATCGCATGAGCGCTTCGCGGATCAGGTCGCGCTCGACCGTTTCCATGGACTCTTCGATCGAAAGCGCATCCTGGGGCTTTACCATCTGAATTTCAGTGGGCAGCAGATCGACGGTAATCACTTCCCCGGGATAGATGATCGACAGACGTTCAATAAGGTTTTTCAGCTCGCGCACATTGCCCGGCCACGCATAACTTTGGAAGAAATCACGCGTTCGGCCTTCAAAGCTGATCGGCTTGCCTGACGAAGTTCGGGCGAAACGGGCTGCAAAATACATTGCAAGCAACTCGATATCCTTTTCGCGGGTGCGTAGCGGCGGGATATCGAGGGGAACAACATTGAGCCGGAAAAACAGATCCTGCCGGAACTGGCTTTCTTCAACCGCCCGCGCAAGATCCTTGTTGGTCGCCGCAACGACCCGGACATCGACGCGCCGTTCGGTCTTTTGACCCGGCACGCGGTAGGTGTGGGTTTCAAGAAAATGCAGCAGCTTGGCCTGAACGGCGGTCGGCATTTCGCCGATCTCATCCAGGAACAAGGTGCCCCCGTCGGCGATATCCACCAACCCCCTTTGGCGCATGAAATGGCCGGGCTGCGATCCGCGCTCCGCCCCGAAAAGTTCCAGGTCGATCTGCCGCTCGGGCAGGGTCGCGCAATTGACCTCGACGAAAGGCGCGTCTTCTGCCGAGATCTTGCGATGAAGCTCCCGTGCGACAACCGCCTTGCCGACGCCGGTTTCCCCTCTGAGCAGAATGGTCTGTGCGTTGCTTTCGGCGATCCGGTCAATGTCCGCACGCAATTGCTTGATGCCCACACTGTTGCCGATGAAATCGAAATCGGTTGTCCGTTCTCGCAGATAGCGCACCTCGCTGTCGAGCCTGCGCCGGGTCTCGGTCTCCTTCAACAGCAAGATCAGCTCGTCCACGTCAAAGGGTTTGGCGACATAATCCACCGCCCCCATCTTCATCGCGGTGACCGCATCCTGCGTGTCATCAAAGGCGGACATCATGATGACGGGGACATCGGGCAGTTCCGTCCGGAACCATTCCAGCACCTCCAACCCGTTCATCCCCGGCATCCGGATGTCCAGCAGCACAACATCCGGCTGCTCTTTTTCGGCAAGCTGACACCCGACCCGTCCGTTATGGGCCTCGCGGCATTCAAACCCGGTCTGTCGCAAGGTGAAGGCGAGCGAACGCACCAGGTTGATCTCGTCGTCAATGATGAGAATGTTCAGATTCCTCATGAGGACCCCTCATCCTTGGCATGTGCTGCAAAGCGCATGGTGATCACTGTTCCCACGCCTGCGTCGCTCTCGATCTGGAAAGAGCCGCCATTGGTCTCCACCAGTTGCTTTGTCACGGACAGGCCCAGACCGGAGCCTCCTGTGCGTGTCGTGAAGAACGGACGCAGCACCTTTTGGCGGGTTTCCTCGTCCATACCGGCTCCGTCGTCGGCCACGGTCACCACCGCCTCGCTACACTCGCGATAGGCCTGAAGCCTGAGATGCCCGCCCTCCGGCATCGCCTCGATCGCATTGAGGCACAGGTTGAGGAGGATCTGGCTGAAATGGGCCTGATCGATCTTGATGGTCAGCGCTGAATCGCCCGAAAGATCAATGACCACATTCCCGGCTTTCGCGTTGGTGGCCAGCAAGGTGCGGATCGAGCGGAACGCGTTCCGAATGAGAACGGGTTCCGGGTCCGGCGCTCTGGGCTTTGCATAGTTCAGAAACTCGCTGATCGTGCGGTCCACGCGGTCGATTTCCGATGAGATCACCTCGAACATCTGCTGGCGTTCCGCGTCGACCTCATTGCGTTTGAGGCCATGGACCGTGGTCGCCACCGTGGCCAGCGGATTGCGGATTTCATGGGCGATGCCAGCGGCCATACCGCCCAGTGCGGCGCGTCGTTCGACCTCGACCCGGGAGTTGATAAGCCCCTCAAGCTGCAGGCGCATGCGATTGTAGGACCGCGCCAGCGCGCCGAGTTCCCCCGGGCCGTCCTCATCGACATGTACGCTGAAATCCCCGTTTGCGACCGCCCGCGCACTCTGCGTCAAAGGGACCAGATAGCCGGACAGGCGTTGTGACATCTTGAAGAACAGAAAGACCAGCCCGAGCGCGGAAAGCGCCGCCGCAACAAGCAGGCCATAGCGGATCAGGCTGAGCGGCTCGTCAAGGTTTCCGCCGTCATCAACCAGATGGATTCGCCATCCGGGCAGAAAGTGACGTGACCGGGCGAGACTTTGCCGCGCGGGATCCGGCGTTCCGACAACGGACATGCGCAGCCTGTCAAAGACAACGATCTGCGGACGATAGACCCCTGATTTGGACAGTTGAGAACCGAGTTCGGTGAGCGAGGCCAATCGCATACGCAGTGAGACGATGCCGATTGTCCCCTCCTTGTGCAGCACCGGCATCCGAATGAGAAACCAGCCGGGCCGTCCGTTCCTGGGCAGGATCGGGCCGATGACCTCCGTGTTGCCATGCTGAACAAACGGGGCATCGCTAAGACCTTCCCGATCATCACGGGCGCGCGCGCTTGGCACCTGTGTGATCAGCTCACCGTCTTTCGTCGACAATTCGATGGCGTATACATCAGGGCTTTCTGTTTCAAGAAGGAGCAGGTCCTTCAGCAAGGGGGGGATCTTCTGATCTTGCGATCGCAGGAAGAAGTCGCTCGTGTCACTCAGATCGACAATGCTCTCCAGCTTGTTGATCTGGACCGCGATGAAACTGCTCATGCGGACGGCTGTTGCCTCCACATCCGCCTCGACACGATTGGTGACCAGGGTGTCGACCAGGTTGGCGCTGTATCGGTCATAAAGCGCCGCCATCACCACAAGTGGGATCAAGGCAGCAACAAGCGCGCCCCAAAGATAGCGGCGTGCCAAATTCAGCTGCCTTCCAAAAAGGCTCTTCATGGGCTCCTCCCCGGAGCACCGTAGAACACGAAACGAAAGGCGGAAACCGCTCGGTGAAATATGCGTGAGCGGTTTTCGCTCATCGGGACTGTCATGTGGAAAGACTTCGGGGGGTTCCGTCGCAACGTTTCACTCTTTGCACGAAGCGGTCGCGCCGGTCGCCGATCAATCCGCAAGACTGGCATGGATCGTGAATGCGCGCCCCTGGCCCAGTTGGCCTTTCCCAATCATGTGCGCAGTTTCGATCCCGTCCAAAGTTGCTTTTGCTGTTACGATTGATTTGATGCCCATCATCGGTCTCATTCGCCGTTTGCAGTCACCTTAACCCGCCGAGTTGGCAAGCCGGTCGCAGATCAGGCAAGGTTGGCCGCTGCCATCCAAGCCTCGAACGCTTCGAGCGGTTGGTGAGGGCAGAGAGCCGATTGCGGGTTGCGGACTGCACGGATACGAAGCGTTGTAATTCACCCGACGATCGGAAGCCGTGCATTACCCGCTCTCGCTTTCGGAAGGGCAAGTGGCTGTACTCGGCGCGGTTATTGAGCCCCTTGTGTGACCAATGATCTGAGGCGGCAGCAGGTGGCGTTTGCAGCTGATCTTCTGTGTCTGCATCGACACCGCCTCCGCTCAGATCAATGAACCGGCAACCTAAGGCCCGTGAATGTGACAACTCGGTTTGCGGACATCGCAGGTTGCGCGAAGATATCGCGAGGCGTCGGTTCAGGGGGTCACATCAAAGCCGAACCATTTCATCGAAATCTCTTTCATGGTGCCGTCGGCTTTCAGTTCTTCCAGCGCGACATTCAGCTTTTCGCGCAGGGCATCGTCGTCCTGCCTCACCGCGATGGCTGCACCCTGCCCCAACAGGCCGCCGCCAAAGCGGGGTCCGAACAGCACAAGGTTCTCCTTGCCGTCCTGTTTGACCAGATCACTGAGGTACATCAGCGAGGCCATGATCATGTCGACCCGCCCCGCCGCCAGATCCAGTTCGGCCTCATTGCCCTTGTATTCGCGGATCTCCACGTCGGGCAGATATTTGTGAAAGAACTCGGTGGCGATGGTCGAGGCCTGAAGCCCGGCCACCTTATCGGCAAAGGCTGTGTTCAGGTCGGCCAATGCGGCCTTCAGGCTGTCTGCGTCTTTGGGGTCTTCCAACCGGATCAGGGTGTCGACATAGGGCTTGTCGGCCAGGCTGTTGTCCTTGCTGGTCACAAAGGTCAGACCGCCAGCGGCGTAGGGAATGGTGAATGATACGACCTTGGCGCGTTCGGGATTGGCCGACATGGCGGCGACAATCGCGTCGTATTTGCCCGCATTCAGCGCCGGGATGATCCCGTCCCATGGCTGGGCGATGATGGTGCATTTTGCCTTCATCCGTTCGCACAGGGCGTTGGACAGATCGACATCATAGCCGTCCAGGGTTCCGTCCTGTTTGGTCAGGTTGAACGGAGGAAAGGCCCCCTCGGTCGCGATGCGGATCGTGTCCCATGATTTCTCTTGCGCCTGCGCTTGTGCAGGCAGGAACGTGTGCGCACAAAGTGCGATCAGAGCAACAGCGGTGCCGCGCGTCAGATGTGTCAGTTTCATGGTGGTCTTCCTCCAGTGTTGGATTGGCCCTTCGTGCCGGGGCCGGTTTTTGGGGGCGTTTACCCCTCGATGAACCGCGCGAGGCGGGTGTTGTTGCCGGCCGCAAAGACTTCTTCGGGCGGGCCGGATTCCTCGATGACGCCTTCGTTCATGAAGATAACGGTGTCCGAGATGTCGCGGGCAAAGCCGACCTCATGGGTGACGATCAACATCGTGCGTCCTTCCTCGGCCAGAGCACGGATCACCCGCAGCACCTCACCAACCAGTTCGGGATCAAGCGCGGAGGTGGGCTCGTCGAACAACATCACGGCCGGTTTCATCGCGAGAGCGCGTGCAATGGCGGCGCGCTGCTGCTGGCCACCGGACAGGCGCGATGGATATTGGTCGGCCTTGTCCGCGATCCCCACCTTGTCCAGCAGCGTGCGCGCCTCGGCGATACATTCGGCGCGGGGGCGTTTCTGGACATGGGTCGGTGCCTCGATCACATTGCCCAGAACGGTCTTGTGGGACCAAAGGTTAAAGTCCTGAAAAACCATGCCGATCCGCGCGCGCATCCGGTCCATGGCGCGTGTGTCCGCCGGCCGCCGTCCGCCGCCGCGTTGGGCGACCAATTCGATCTCGGTGCCGTCGACGGTCACAGTGCCGTCTTCGGGGATCTCCAGCATGTTGATGCAACGCAGCAGTGTGGATTTGCCCGAGCCGGACGATCCGAGGATCGACACGACCTCGCCGCGATGCGCGTCAAAGTCGATGCCCTTGAGCACTTCGAGTGCGCCATAGCGTTTGCGCAGGCCGCGCACGGAAACGGCGGGGGGCTGTGCGGGCGGGGTCATCTGGTTCATGGATTCACTTCCTTTCGGGCCGCACTGACTCCGGCCCCGGGGGCAGGCTCGCGTTGATCGGGGTTCAGACGGATTTCAGCCAGGCGCACCAGCAGGATCAGGCCGTAAGACAGGGCCAGATAGATCGTGCCGGCAGCGACAAAGACTTCTACGGGGCGATAGGTTTCCGCGATGATCCGGGCAGCGATGCCGGTCACATCCGCCAGCGTGACCAGGGACGCCAGCGAGGTTGCCTTGATCATCAGGATGAATTCGTTGCCATAGGCGGGCAGCGCCTGACGCAATGCGATGGGAAAGCTGATGCGGCGGAACAGCAGCAGACCCGACATGCCACAGGCCCTGGCGGCCATGATCTGACCACGCGGCACCGACAACAGCGCACCACGCAGGATCTCGGAGCCATAGGCGGCTGTGTTCAGCGTCAGCGCCAGAAGCGCACACCAGTAAGGCTCACGCAGATAAGTCCAGGCAAAGCTGCTGCGGATTTCGGGGAATTGCGCCAGCCCGTAGTAGATAATGAACAATTGCACCAACAGAGGTGTGCCGCGAAACACATAGACATAGCCGATCACCAGCCAGTTCAATGGCCTGATCCGGCGCACGCGGATCACCGCAAAGGCCAGTGCCAGACAGGCCCCCAGCACCAGCGACAGCGTGGCCAGTTCGAGGGTGACGGGGATGCCATGCAGCAGTTTCAAAAAGGTCTGGCTGAGGAATTCAAAGTCCATGGCTCAGGCCCTTCCTCTGGAATAGCGGTGTTCGAGCCGGTTGAAAATCAGCCCGCTGAGGATCGTGATGGTCAGAAACAGCACACCGGCTGCGAAGTAGAAGGTGAAAGGCTGGCGGGTGAAGCTGGACCCGATTTGTGCCTGCCGCATGATTTCGACCAGTCCGGTCACTGAAATCAGCGCGGATTCCTTGAGCACCATCTGCCAGACGTTGCCCAGACCCGGCAGCGCGTGACGCGCGACCAGTGGCAGGGTGATGCGGCGGAATTTCAAAAGACGCGGCATACCTATTGCGGTGGCGGCCTCAAGCTCTCCCGTGCTGACCGAATAGAAGGCGCCACGAATGACCTCGGCGTGATAGGCGCCGGAGACGACGCCGATGGCACCCATGCCGGCCAGAAATCCCGGAAGCGACACAAAGCCCTCGGCCCCGAACATATGGGCAATCGGCGTCAGCAACAGGCCCGACCCGAAGTAGAACAGATAGATCACCAGCAGATCGGGGATGCCGCGCAGCACAGTCGTGTAGCCCGCGGCCAGCCAACGCAAAGGTGCGTTTCCGGCAATTTTGGCCCAGGCGACAAGAATGCCCAGACCGCCGCCCAAAGCAAATCCCGCCGCAGCGACAGCCACGGTGTTTGCCGCGGCGCGCAGCATGGCCGGCCCCCAACCGTCGGGTCCGAAACCGAACATTGCCAGAGTTTCGAGCATTTGTTCCCCTTTCGGAACCTGATGACGTTGCGACGACGATAAAGGCCGACACCGCCAGAAGGTGCATGATGCTTTATCATTTGTCAATACGATACAATTTGTCTATCTTTCAGAAGAGAAACGTCATCAAGAGGAACTGACATGACAATCCTGCCCGACATCAAAGCGCTGTGCACCGCCATGACAGAAGTTCGCCGCGATCTGCATGCCCACCCGGAACTGTCTCTGGAAGAGGCGCGCACAGCCGATGTTGTCGCCCGTCATCTGGAAGAAAGCGGGCTGGATGTGACGCGCGGCATTGGCGGCCACGGGGTCGTGGGCACCTTGCGGCGCGGGGGAAATCAGCCCGCCATCATGTTCCGCGCGGATATGGATGCGCTTGCCATCGAGGAAGCTTCGGGCGTGGCCCATAGCTCGCGCAATGCCGGGGTGATGCATGCCTGTGGTCATGACGGTCACACCGCGATGCTGCTGGGCGCGGCGCGGGCGCTTGCGGAGGATCCGTCGGTCACGCGCGACATCCACTTCGTGTTCCAACCTGCCGAAGAACGCTATTGCGGCGCGCAACGCATGATCGATGACGGGCTGCTGACACGCTTTCCCTGTGGCATGGCCTTTGGCTTGCACAATGCGCCGGGCCTGCCTGTAGGCACATTCGCGACGCGGGCCGGCCCGATGATGGCCGCCTCGGGCATCTTCTCGGTGGTGTTCACCGGAATGGGCGGACACGGCGGCGGCAGACCGCATCTGGCCGCGGATCTGACACTGGCGCTGGCCGAATTCACCATCGGTTTGCAGACGGTGATCCGACGCGGTTTCTCACCGCTTGATCCAATCGTGCTCACACTTGGGTCGGTGAATGGGGGGAACGAAAACGCCTCCAACGTGATGCCCGCGCGGGTCAAGGCGACCGGCACCATGCGATGCTTTACAATGGAAAATTGCGACCTGATTGACAGCGCGCTGAATGATCTCGCAGAGCGGATTGCGCAGGTCAACGGCTGCGATGTCAAGCTGGACGCGGAATGGGAAGCCCGCCCGCTGGTGACCGATGCCGAAGCCACCAAGATTGCCCGCACGGCAGTCGATACCCTCGGACGCGATCTGAACGAGGCGCCGATGACCACGGGGGCCGAGGATTTCTCGGATCTGACGCAAGCCTTGCCCAGCTCGTTCATGTTGATCGGCAATGGCATAGAAAAGGGCGCAGGCGGTGACGCTCTGCATGCGCCGACCTATGATTTCAACGACGAGGCGATTCCGCACGGCATCGCCTATTGGACCGCACTGGCGCGGCAGCTGTCACAAAGCTGAGGCAAAATCCCGCGCGACATGCCCGCACAAGGTCAGGGCTTGTCGCGCGTCCCGCAGATGTTGCGACATCTGCAAAAAGCCATGCGGCATCCCCGGCACCACGTCCAGCCGCACGGAATGCCCCAGCGTCAAAAGCCTGCGCCACAACGCCAGACTGTCAGACAGCAGCGGGTCCAATTCGGCCGCCAGAATGTGAACCGGAGGCAGGGCGGTCAAAGCGGTATCATTGGCGTAAAGCGGCGCGGCCAGCGGGTCGCAGCGCTGCGCCGGATCGGGCAGATACCATTCGGTGTACCGCTGCAGCTTTGCGGCGGTGAAGCCCGGGAACTCCGCAAAGCGCAGGTGCGAGGCGCGTTGCCGCCCCGGCGCGAACATGCCGTAGTACAGCAGCAATCCCGCAGCGGGGGTCTGCGGTTCCAGCAACAGGGTTGCGATGGCAAGGTTGGCACCGGCAGAATCGCCACCCACCACCACCGGACCTGCGGCGCAGCCAATGGTTTCCGGATGCCTGGCAAGGGTCAGATAGACGCTGGCCACATCATGCAACCCTGCGGGAAACGGGTCTTCGGGCGCTTTGCGGTAGTCGGGCAAGACAACGGTCATTCCGGCATCCTGCGCCAGACAGCGTCCGGCATGTTCGTCGGTTTCAGGCGCACCAAAGGCAAAGCCGCCGCCGGGGATCATCAGGATCGCGCCCGGCGCAGCATCCTCCGGCGTCAGCACCACTACACGACAGGGCGCGGCTTTGGCACGGGCGGGGGGCACCGCATATTCGTGGCGCTGCATCGGGGGCAGGTCTGTGTTCCAGATCTGCGCACGGGTCGCGGCCAGGGCGCGGCCTTCGGCAGGGGGCAATGTGGTCGGATCAATCTGCGGGCCCGAGCTTCCCAGTTTCGCCATTAGTGCAAGCAGGCTGGCGGCGGGCGTGTTGGGAATATCCAGCGGTTGTTCCTCGCGCTGTGGGTGCAGCCAGCGGGGCAAGGCATGAGACCAGACAGGCAGCAGATGATCGCGTTGGGACATCCTAGTGCGCGATCATGATGTGCCGGATCGCCGTGTAATCCTCAAGCGCATGCAAGGACATATCCCGCCCATAGCCCGATGCCTTGAGCCCGCCATGGGGCATTTCGTTGACCAGCATAAAGTGGGTGTTCACCCAGGTGCAGCCGAACCGCAACTCTTTCGACACCCGCATCGCCCGCGACACATCGCGGGTCCAGACCGACGAGGCCAGGCCGTAATCGGTGTCATTGGCCCAGTCCATCGCCTGCGCTTCATCGTCAAAGCGCACGACTGTCACCACGGGCCCAAACACCTCTTTGCGCACGATCTCGTCGTCTTGGGTGACATTGGTGATCACTGTCGGCTGGTAATAGTGACCGTTGCCTTCACCCACCGCACCGCCGCACAGCACCCTCACCCCTTCGCGCGCACGGGCGCGCTGGACAAAACCGTCGACACGGTCGCGCTGTTTCGCCGTGATCAGCGGGGGAATTTCGTTCTCGGTATCGTCGGCGTTGTCATAGCGCAGGGTTTCAACCGCCTCCGACAGCTTTTGCGCAAAGACGTCGTGAATTCCGGCTTGAACATAGATGCGACAGGCTGCGGTACAATCCTGACCAGCGTTGTAAAAGCCGAAATTGCGAACCGCACCGACCGCCGCATCCACATCCGCGTCGTCAAAGACCAGCACCGGGGCCTTGCCGCCCAGCTCAAGATGTGTGCGTTTGATCGTGGTCGCGGCGGCGTTCAGCACGGCCTTGCCGGTCCCCACGTCCCCGGTCAATGAAATCATGTCGACCTGCGGGTGCCCGATCAATGCGGCCCCGACGCCGGGGCCGTCCCCTGTCAGGATGCTCACCACGCCCTTGGGCAAGATGTCAGCCACCAGCGAGGCAAATCGCAGCGCTGTCAGCGGCGTGTGTTCGGCAGGTTTCAGCACCACGGTATTGCCCGCCGCAAGGCTGGGGGCCAGCTTCCACGCCAGCATCATCAGCGGATAGTTCCAGGGGGCAATCGCGGCGACCACCCCCACCGGATCGCGGCGCACAAAGGATGTGTGGCCAGTCAGATATTCACCAGCCAACGGCCCGGTCATCGACCGGATCGCGCCCGCGAAAAAGCGAAAGCAATCGGCAGTGGCGGGGATTTCGTCATCGCGCACACAATGGAAAGGCTTGCCACAGTTCAGCGCCTCCAGCCCGGCCAGCCTGTCGCTGTCCGCCTCGATCCGGTCGGCGATTTGCAACAGCAGCGCAGCGCGGTCGGATGGGGTTGTTTCGGACCACGCCGGAAAGGCGCGCCGCGCCGCCATGACAGCCGCGTCGATCTGGTCTGCGCTGGCGGAGGGCACGGTGACTATGCCCGCACCGGTGCGCGGATTGATCAGCTCGATCGCGTCGCCACATCCGGGGGCAAAGCTGCCATCAATAAAGTTTGCGGTTTCCATTTGGCTCTCCTGAGGGGGCATACGCAGCTAGGGCCTGGTGTTCTGCCCCAGCGCTTTTGCGTGGCGGCTTTCGGTGATGTTTCCGCCGCACAACACGGCAAGCGGGCGCGGCATGTCCTGGGACTGCGACAGTTTTTGCCATCCAGCGACGGCCAGTGCGGCGGCCCCTTCGACCCGCTGCCCGCAGTCGGCCATCAGGTTTTTCATCGCGGCTGCGATCTGGGCCTCGGTGCAGGTGACAGAACTGGCCAGACGGTCGAGCGACAGCGGTATCGTGAGGCTGTCGGGGTCAATCTCGCCCGCCACAGCGCTGGCAAGGGTCGATTCATGGGCGCGCAGGGCGTCAGGCACCTTGCGCCAGTAGAGCGGCGCGGAATTCTGCGGAAAGCAGGCGTGCAGCCGGATATCAGGCCGCAGATGTTGCAACACGACTGCCAGCGCGGAAAACAACCCGCCGCCGCCGACCGAGACAAACACATCCGTGACATCGGGGTAGTCGCGCACGATTTCCGCCGCGATCGTCGCATGGCCCAGCAGAACGCCAAGGTGGTTGTAGGGGGAAATATACGTGGCCCCGTTGCGCGCGGCCAGGCTTGCGGCGTGGTGTTCGGCGCTCAGACAATCCGCGCCGTAGATGATGGTGCGCGTCGCAATCTGGCGCACCACTTCGTATTTGGCCAGCGACACATCCTCAGGCAGCACCACGGTCGCGGCTAGCCCGTTGCGCGCGGCCGCATAGGCGACTGCCAGCCCGTGATTGCCCGATGAAGCCGTGAAAACCTCGCCCTGAACCGCAGGCAGCACACCCGGGATGCCCTGCACAGCTGTCATCGCGCCGCGTACCTTGAATGACCCGGTAGGCAACAGGTTTTCCAGTTTCAGCAACAAGGGACCAGAACCGCCGATTGTGGCGGTAATGGTGGTTGAGTTGCGCAGATCATCCGGCAGCAGCTCGGCTGCGCGTCCGTGATCGTTGCGCAAGATCCGGGCGGCCTGATGTGCCGCATCGCTCTGCGCTTCTGACCAGACCAGACGGGGTGTCACAACCCGCTTCCCAGATCATTCGACTTGTCGCGGGTGGGGCGCATTGCCTTGTATAATGTCGCCCGTGAGATTCCCAACAACTGCGAAACATAGGTCGGTGAATTGCGGATGCTGAAAGCGCCGTTGGCATCCAGATCCTGAATCATCTCGGTGCGTTCGTCGCGGGTCATCGCCTCAAGCGATGTGCGCCGTTCGCGCAAAAACTCGTAGATGCGCGTGTTGATCTGTTCGCGCCAGTCGGTTTCGAACAGCACCGACGGCTGGTCCGCCTGTTCGGGTATCCCGATCAGAGATTGCAGCATCTCGGCAGCGGCATCAAAGCGCGAAACATCAAGATTGACACAGAACAACCCGGTTGCCGCCCCGTTTTCGTCGCGCAGCACGGCTGTTGTCGATTTCATCCGATGCAGATCGCGGCTGACCTTGGGATAAGGGCCCATCACATCAAGATCGAGCGAGATATTCTCGTCCATCGCCGTTTCGGAAGGATCACCCACCTTACGTCCGGAGATCGGATTGACGATATAGGCCACCGTGTCCGTTTCCAGATCATGCAGAACCACCTCCGCATGGGGGCTGAGCAAAGCAGCAAGGCTGTCGGCAATGGGAACGTAGTTTCTGAAGATTTTTCGCATGGGCCTAACCTATCCAGATTATACAAATTGTCAACCTTGGTCATTTAGTATAGTCACGACGCAACGCACCTGCAGGGAGGCAGCAGACCCTCATGAGTTTCGCCAGTGACAATCAATCCGGCGCATCACCCGCCGTGCTGAACGCCCTGATGCAGGAGTTCAGCCGGAACGGCACATCCTACGGAACAGATGAAGCTACAAAGCGGGCGGAAGACAAGCTGCGTGACGTGTTTGATTGTGACCTGGTTGCGTATTTCGTCACCTCGGGAACGGCGGCTAACTGTCTTGCCTTGTCTGCACTGGGTGACCCCTGGGGGGCAGTCCTGTGCCATCATCAGGCACATTTGCTGCGCGATGAATCGACCGCACCCGAGTTTTTGACAAATGGTATGCGCCTGGTGCCCGTGGCTCCGTTTGCCGCGCGGCTGGACGCTGACGCTGTTGCGGCGCAGATCGCAGCCATGCCCGATGACAGGCCCCATAATATCCGCCCTCAGGTCTTGTCACTCGCGCAATCCAGCGAGAACGGTCAGGTCTATACGCCAGTTGAAGTGCGCGCCCTGTGCCGTGTTGCCCACGATGCGGGGTTGCGTGTCCACATGGATGGTGCCCGCTTTGCCAATGCGGTGGCGCATCTGGGGTGCCATCCTGCTGACATCTCAGTGCGGGCCGGCGTGGACGTGCTGTGTCTGGGGGCGACCAAGAACGGTGCGGTGGCCGCCGAGGCCGTTATTTTCTTTGATAGAACACTGGCGCGGGAATTTCCCGAGCGGATGAAGCGCAGCGGTCATCTGTTGTCCAAGGGCCGCTTCCTGGGCACCCAATTCAGTGCATGGTTGCACGACGATCACTGGCTCGACCTTGCCCGTCATGCAAATGAAAAGGCACAGGCTTTGGCAACAGCCCTGACATCCATCAATGGGGTCCGCATTGCCATGCCGCCGGAGGCAAACGAGGTCTTTGCAGTGCTGCCCCGTCAGGTCTGCGCGCAGCTGGGCGCTGCGGGAATTGGCTTTGCGGAGTGGTACGGTGACGCAATCCTGCCAGACAAGATTGAGCTGGAGCGTGAAATTCTCGTGCGTTTCGTGACCTCATTTGCGAGCAATGAAACCGGGGTTGCAGCCGTTACCTTGGCCGGGGGAGTGTTGTCACGTTAACCCTCGATTGACATGCTCGACGAAGACGGTCAGGCGCTCGACGGGGCGCTGCAGACGGTCCGGAGCTTCGTTTGACACCTGCGAGACCATGAAACCGCCCGGCATCCAAAGACGCCGGGCGGCTTTCTTTTGCGTTCCGCAACCGCCTGGAGCGGCGTGAGACGGTGGAAGCGGGACTGCTCGTAAATCAGCGCGGCCCCCTGCCATTCGCCATCGCCGAGGAACTTGATCCCGGTGCGGTCCACGAGCAGGTTCAGCGGGCCATCCCGGCGGTCTGGCGAAGCGGCAGCTTGAACAGGATCTTGATAGACAGGCAGAATTGTATGGCCGCATCGGAAAACACTGGCGGGCGTCCCGTCCGACCGTCATGCGGCGCGCGCCAGGTCATGTCCTTGTCGAGTCAGATCAGCAGCGATCCCCGCTTTCGCAGAGACGCGTTGTAGCTGGACCAGTTCGTCGTGCGATAGCGGGCGGGAGATGGCTTGCTCATGCCATCCCTGTAACCCCATGGATTCGCGAAGTGAATCCTCAGACGTCAAAGTTCTGCAACAACGCCCATCTGTACTGTGAGGGAGAAGCGCGTTCTGTGCTGGCGCGGGCTTGATGTTGTCGGCTGGGCCGGCGGGCTGACGGCGATAGCCAACATTTTGCTTTGGCATGGCGCCCGGATCATATCCGGGCGCCACATGTTTGACGGGATGACTCTCAGGCTTCGTCCACGACACCGTTCGACAGCGTGCCGATGCCCGTAATCTCAATCTCGGCGGTCATGCCCGGTTCAAGGTAAAGCTGCGGTTCGCGGAACCGGCCCACGCCGCCCGGCGTCCCGGTCGCAATCACATCACCCGGCAGAAGCGTCAGGATCTGGGACAGATAGGCGATGATCTCGGGGATGGTGATTGCAAGGTCGTCGATGCCGGCCTCTTGTTCGACATTGCCGTCAATCCGGGTGGTCAGGGTCTGCTTGGTGATATCACCGACTTCGTCCGTGGTGGCGATCCACGGCCCCATGGAGCCAGAGGCCTCAAAGCTCTTGCCGGGCCAGAACTGCGTCGTATGCACCTGATAGTCCCGGATAGAGCCGTCATTGAAGCAGCTGTACCCGGCGATCACATCCCAGGCCACATCGGTGGACACATGGCGGCAGGTCTTGCCGATGATCACCGCCAATTCGCCCTCGTAATCGAACTTGTCCGAGACCTTGGGACGGACCAACGGCACCCCGTGCCCCAGGAGCGACGAGGGGTAGCGCGTGAAGATCGATGGGTAGGTCGGCTTGTCCCGCCCGGTTTCCTTGATGTGGCTCAGGTAGTTGAGACCGATGCAGAGGATTTTGTCCGGGTTCGGCACCGGCGACTGCAACGTCACCTCGTCCAAAGCGAGTTTCGGTCCGCAGCCCTTGAGCGCCGCCACGGCATCGGCTGTCAGGACGCCGCGCAGATCCGCATAGGTCCCCGACAATTCGGCTCCGGCATCGAAGACGGTCGTGCCGTCGGTTGTCCCATAGCTGGCGGTGCCGTCCGGGCGGAGGAAAGAAATAAGGCGCATTTGCAAGTTCCGTGATTGTTGCTGGTTTTTTGTAAAGCTCCCTG
The DNA here is from genome assembly GCF_027213915.1 of Sulfitobacter sp. G21635-S1. Classification (NCBI taxonomy): domain Bacteria; kingdom Pseudomonadati; phylum Pseudomonadota; class Alphaproteobacteria; order Rhodobacterales; family Roseobacteraceae; genus Sulfitobacter; species Sulfitobacter sp. G21635-S1. The sequence goes on along the minus strand of NZ_JAPWGV010000006.1, from coordinate 20,395 downwards.
ACACCGCTGTGTCTCAGGCGGCGGGTATGGGCGCTGGCTGTCGCAAAGGGTTGCCGTGATCCTTGACAAGGGCACGAACGGCGGTCTTTGTCTTGTGGCCCAGGAGAGCCTTCGCGATCAGTGCACGACCCGCCACACTGCACGCATGGCCTGCGTTCATCAGGCGAACATGCCTGGATCCTAGGTAGACATCGCGACCGTCTTCTGACGCCATATTCAGACACATGTCAGTTCCATTCCTTTGTGCCCATCTGCGGAGCAGCAAATTGACTGTACCGAATAAAAATATAAAATCCTAATTGATTTATAAAATATTGGTGGGTATTTGACAAAGCCTGACATGCGGCACGGAGGAGGACCCATGCAGAACCAAAAGATCGTCATCGTTGGCGCCGGGCCGACCGGCCTGTCCGCCGCGTGCCTGCTGCACCAGCGCGGATACGACCCTATCGTGCTGGACCAGCGGACAGAACCCGAGGGCCTGCCGGCCGCCCATGTGATCAACGTCAGGACGATGGAGGTGCTGAGCGAGTTCGGCGCCGGCGATCGGGCCATCGCAGCGGGCGATCCCGAGGCGTTTAAGGGGCATATCAACTGGGTCGAAAACCTGGCCGGGCGCAAGTTCGGCGTGTTCCAGTTGACGGCCATCGACATCGAAGGTGACCGGCCGGTCGCCGGCATCCCGTCGATCAACATCCCGCAGAACAAGCTTGAGACACAGATCCGGTCCCGGCTGGAAGAGATGGGCGGGCATGTGTGGTACGGCCACAAGGTCACGCAGGTCACTCAGGATGCCGACAGCGCAAAGGTGTCGGTCGAAACCGAGGCCGGAACCAAGGTGATCGAGGCGGACTGGGTGATCGGCTGCGACGGCGCGGGCAGCACCGTGCGCAGATCGACGGGCATCAAGATGATCGGCCCGCAGTCGTTGGCCCGGTTCATGACCATCTACTTCCGCGCCGATGTGGATCACCTTCTTGGGTCGGACTACGGGGTTCTCTACTGGATCTGCGGGATGGACGCCCGCGGCCTCTTCATCAATTTCGAGCGCACCTCGCGCAATTGGGCCATGCTCGTGCCGATCGGGGACCTGCCGCTTGAGACCTTCGACGAAGCGGCGGCGCTGAGGATCGTGCGCAAAGCCATCGGTGAAGAAGACATCCCGGTCGAGCTGGTCGGCCTGTCCGGCTGGAACATGAGCGCGCAGGTCGCCGATGGATACAGGGAGGGCCGCGTGATTCTGGCGGGCGATGCCTGCCATCGCTTCCCCCCGACCGGGGGGCTTGGGCTGAACACCGGCGTCCAGGACGCGCAGAACCTGGTCTGGAAGCTTGACGCGGTGATCCGGGGGCAGGCGCCGGTCGGTCTGCTGGATACCTACCAGCAGGAACGCCAGCCGATCGCGCAGCGCAATACCGATCACAGTGTCAGCAACTTGCAGAACATGGCCGCGATTGACGAGGCACTCGGGTTTCACACGCTCGCCCCCATTGCCGCCGATGCCGCGGACGGACCGTTTCGCGTCTTCCCGTCGAAGCAGATCGGAACCGATGGCGACAGCCCCGAGGCGGTGGCGAAACGCGCGCGTGTCGATGCCGCGATCCAGGCGCAGGCGCCGCATTTTTCGCAAGGGGCCGAGGTGGATCTGGACTTCACCTATCAGCAGGGCGCGCTGAGCGCGGCTTGCCGCGACCCCGCGCGCGAAGCTGTGGGCGGGGCCTGTATCGGGCGCCGCATGCCCTTTGCCAATGCCGGGCGCGGCTGGGGCGGATCGACCCTGGCCGATGTCGCAAAGGACGGCCTGACCCTTTTTGTCGATGGACCGGGCTGGGATGAGGCCGTGCGGGTGGCCACGGACGCGACCGGGCTGGCGGTGACGGTGCGGACCCTCGCGGATTACGGTCCGCATGCGGTCGACTTGATGGGGATCGTACCAGGCGGTGCCGTCGGCGTCAGGCCCGATGGACATGTATCCTGGATCGCCCGGACCGCACCGTCCGATCCGGTTGGCGCGCTGATCGCCGCCGTCTCGGACAGCCATTGTCTGGACCTGCGCGGCCCGGCGGGCTGACGGGCCACCCAAAGGGGCCAACCAATCTTAATCAACTGGAGAGAGAGCCATGAACAGCACAGCGCCAGAGGCGTCGGACCAGGTCATAATTCCCGTCCTGCATCACGTCACGCTCAAGACCGGGCGCCTGCAGGAGATGATCGACTGGTACGGCACCCTTGTGGGGATGAAACCGCTTTACCAGTTCGAAGGCGGCGCCTGGATGAGCAATGACCGGGCGAACCATCGCATCGGCTTGCTGGCGACCCCGGACATCACCGACGACCCCGATTTTCGCATTCACAACGGCATGCACCATTCGGCCTTTGAATACGACACGATGGACGAGCTTCTGCTGACCTGGGAGCGGTTGGAAAAACAGGGCATTACGCCGCATTTCACGGTGGATCACGGTCTGACCACGTCGTTCTACTATGCCGATCCCGACGGCAATTCGGTCGAGTTGCAATACGACAATTTCGGCGACTGGGACAAATCCTCGGACTTCATGCGCAATTCGCCGCTGTTTGCGGCCAACCCGATTGGCCAGCCGGTCAGCCCGCGCAAGATGCTTGCGGCCCGGCGCGCCGGCCTGGACGGGGCAGAGGTGCAGAAGAAGGCCTATGCCGGCGACTACCCCCCGGACGAGGACGAGCTCTTCGACGGCCGCTTTGGCAAGGACGAGGTCTGAGCGGCGCAGCCCGACAGACAAGCAGAGAGCCCCGCGGCAACGCGGGGCTCATTTCCACGATCAGTCCTGAACGGAGTCCCGGCGGATGGAGGCCCAGGACACGGGCAGCAGCTCGATCATCGTGTTGGGCGTGACCCCACCCATCTTTTCTGCCGCATCCAGAACATCGCGGGCGGTGCGCATAAAATGTTCGGTCATCAGCGCGCAGGCTTCGTCGGTTTTCCGGGCCTGTGCCAGTTCGGCCAGGTCCATATGTTCCTGCCGGGCGTCCCGCTGTCCCAGCTTGATGCTCATGGCATGCGACAGGAAGCGGTACCGTTCGGTCTTGGAATAGAGGTCATTTCGCAGATCAAGCTGGAAGGTGTTGGGGCAGGCCGAAACCAGCGCCAGGTGAAACTCGGAATGGGCGCGCACCCAGTTCAGCGACGGTCCGGTGCCATCGGTCTTTTCCCCGTCATCGTCGGCCCGTAGCAGCCGGTGCAAACCGGCGACAACGCGGGTTTCCCATTCGATATCGCCGTGGTGAATGGATTTGCGCAGGCATGAGACCTCGATCTCGGTCCGGGTCTCGGTCAGCTGGGACAATTCCACCCAGGACATGGGCGCGACGGTGTAGCCGCGTTGCGCCTCGGGCACAGTCATGCCGTCGGCGGACAGCCGTGACAAAGCTTCGCGCGCCGCGCCCAGGCTGACCCCATGCGTGTCGCAAACATATTTCATCTTGATCTTCGAGCCCGGCGCGAGACGGCACTCGACGATATCCCGACGGAGCGCTTGATAGACCTTTTCCGTCTGGGTCGGGGTTTGCTTTAACGCAGGCATATTCTTGATTTCTGAATTCTATCTGAAATTATGACGACTGCCGGTGCGGTTCAAGGCCGCCCTGTCCGGCCCGGGGCGCCCTGGTCCTTGGAGTTTGTTGTCGTTGCCGCACCATTCAGTGGCGCGCGCGTATGGATTTGACCGTCCGGGTCAGAATGACGACCAATCCGCGGGGCTCTAATAGCATGACGCCGACGGCCAGAACACCCATGGCGGCAAGGTAGAGCGGCCCGAAATCGCTAAGCGTTTCGCGGAAGAGGACAAAGGCGATGGCCCCGACGATTGGCCCGGTGACCGTGCCCAGACCGCCGATGACAACCACAAAAATGATCATCACGGTCCAGTCCTGCAAGCTGAAGGACCCCGCCGGGCTGATCCTGAGCTTTTGCAGCGTGTCGATGGCACCGATCACGGCCAGCATGCCGCCGCAAAGGGAAAAGAGCACCGCCCGCGTCAGCAGCGGATTGATGCCCGCGGCAACGGCGGCCACCTCGTCGTCGCGCAGGGCGCGGATGGCCAGCCCGGCGCGGGATCTCAGCAGTAGAAGCATCGAGGCCATCACGATCCCCAGCATTCCGAGGCATAGCCAGTAGGTATTCGCGATCCTCTCGCTGACGCCCGCGCCGAACATCTTGATCGTAGCCGTCGCGAAAGATGACCCGGTGCCGCCACCAAACGCGGGACGCTGGCCGAGGATCAGCATCAGAACCTCGGCCAGAACCCAGGACGCGATGGCGAAATACGCCAGCCGCAGCCGCGCCAGCAACAGGAACGAGGGCAGAGCGACCAGACAGCCGATGGGAAACGTCAGAGCCAGCGAGAGAAACGGATGTATCCCCAGCAGCTGCGTCAGGGCAAAGAACGCGTAGGCCCCGAGTCCGACAAAGGCATGCTGCCCGATGGACACGATGCCAAGGTATCCGGCCAGCAGGTTCCAGAGCTGCGCCACCGCGATCAGCACGAACAGGTCGGTCATGTAGCGGATCTCGCTCCGGCCCAGCAGGACCGGGCCAAGGGCCAGCAGGGCGACCGCCACGGCCAGCAGGAGGATCGACTTGCGGAAATCTGTCTGTGTCATGGTTCAGCCCACCACCTTGGGAAAGAGACCCTGCGGACGGATCACCAGGACGAGAAGAAAGACGAGATGCCCGGCCAGCGTCTGATAGGACACATCGATACTGGCCCCGACCATCTGCGCCAGAGCGATGACGATCCCCGCCGCCAGGGTGCCCCAGAGGTTGCCAAGACCGCCGATCACCACCACCTCGAAGGCGATCAGCAGGCGCGACGCGCCGCTGAAGGGGTCGAAATTGGTCTTGATGCCCATCAGGACCGCCCCGACGGCCACGGTCAGCATCACCATCATGAAGGCCTTGCGGAAGGTGGCGGTGATGTCCACGCCGATCAGCCGCGCATTGTCTTCGCTGTCGGACACGGCCCGCACCTGGATGCCGAACCGCGAGCGATAGATGATCGCCTGAAACACTGCGATGAGCGCAATGGCGATCCCCAGGATCAGCACCGCAAGAACGCTGACATTGATCCCGGGCAAGGGCGAGACGCTCAGCTGTTCGATCGCCCCCGCATCCAGCTTGCGCGGATTGGTGCCGAACAGCAGCAGCAGGCCGTTCTGGATGACCACGGCAAAGCCGAAGGCCACCAGCATCGGCACCAGCGGATCGCGCCGATCCACCCGTTCGAAGATGCCGATCTGAAAGGTGAGCCCACCCAGCAGGGTCAGCGGGATCAGGATCAGCAACGCGAGGAAGGGCGAAATCGCCAGCGTCTCGCTCAGGACAAAGGCCACATAGGCCGCCAGCACCAGCACGTCGCCATGCGCGATGTTCACGATCCGAAGCACGCCAAAGACCAGCGACAGCCCCAGGGCGTAGATCGCAAAAAGGCCGCCCAGCAGAATGCCCTGGATGACGATATTGGCGATATCAGTCATGATCCCCTCCGAAATAGGCGCGTGTGATCTCGTCCTGATCCGCCTGCGCAGAGAGGCCCTGCGCGGTGACGCGACCTTCCAGCAGGCAGTAGTAGCGTTCCGAGGATTTTATGGCGCGGTTGGTTTCCTGTTCCACGATCAGAACCGCCATGCCCCCCGCCACCAGGTCCTTGATGACGTCATAGAGCCGGTCCACCACGGTCGGCGCCAGGCCCAGGCTGATCTCGTCGCACAGCAGCAGGCGGGGGCGGGCCATCAGCGCACGCCCGATGGCGATCATCTGTTGCTGCCCGCCCGACACCAGCGTGCCCTGAACATTGCGGCGTTCCTTGAGTTCGGGAAATATCTCGAACACCTTCTCGATATCGGCGCCGTCATGGCCGCCGATCGCGGCGCCGAGGCGGATGTTTTCTTCCACGCTCAGCGAGGGGAAAATCTTGCGGCCCTCGGGCACCAGACCGATCCCGGCCTGGGCCATCTGGTTCGGGCTGCGCCCGGTGACGGCCACGCCATCAAACAGGATCTGCCCGGCGGAATAGGGCTCTGCCCCGTATATCGCCTTGATGAGAGAGGATTTTCCGGCGCCATTGGCACCAAGGACGGCCACGGTTTCTCCGCGGTTCACGGTCAGGCTGACACCGTCCAGGGCGCGCAACCCGCCATAGCGCAGGTGCAGGTCCGAGACCTCCAGCAGAGGTTGGGAATGATCGGCAGTCATGTGGCTTCTTTTCCGAAATACAGGCGGCGCACTTCTGCGTTCTCGACCAGATCGGCAATCGGTCCGGTGGTGATGATCCGGCCTTCGGCCAGCACCGCCGCCTCTTTCACATATCGTTTGAGCGCGTGCAGGACGTGCTCGATCCAGATCACGGTGGTGTCCGGCATCACGTTCTGGTCGAGGATGCCAAGCAGCTCGTCGCATTCGCCATCGGTCAGCCCGCCCGCGATTTCATCAAGCAGCAGGATGGACGGATGAAGCGCAAGGGCACGGGCCAGTTCCAGACGTTTCAGATCGAGGATCCCCAGTTCGCCCGCGATCTCGCTCTCGCGTCCCGCAAAGCCGGTGCCGCGCAGCGTCTCCATCGCGCGGTCGCGCGCCGCGGGTTGCGACAGCCCCCCGCCATGGGTGAGGGCGACCATCAGGTTCTCGGTCAGGGTCATCCGCGCGAACGGCTTGGGGATCTGGAAGGTGCGCGCGATCCGGGCCTTGGCGATGGACCAGGGCCTGACCCGGCCAAGCGGCTGCCCGTTGACCGCAATCGTGCCCGAGGTTGGCCGGATGAGCGCGGTCAACAGATTGAACAGCGTGCTCTTTCCCGCCCCGTTCGGACCGATGATCCCAAGCCTTTCGCCCTTTTTCACGTCGAGGGACAGGCCGTCAAAGACGACCAGCCCGCCGAACACCATGCCCAGGGACCTGACCTCAAGGGCCAGGTCGCCGGGCGCCGCCCCGCCCTCTTGCCTCATGCCGGAAGCATCGGAAGCGTTGTGGCCTCGACCTTGACGTCGGGGGCAAAGGTGTTTTCCGTGATCGCCAGCCGCAGCGGAAACTCCGTTCCCTCCAGCCATTGCCCGCCCGCGATCGGGGTCACGGCGGTATTGGGGAACGGCCCCTTGCTGAAATCGACCCGGCCGACAATCGTGTCATCCGAGATTGCGGAAATCCCCTTCTGGACGGATTCCGGATCGTCCAGATCCTCGACCCGGGCCAGACCGGCAAAAAGCACCTCGAACATGGCCAGCTTGAAGCCCAGCTGCGAATTCCACTGGCGCCCGCTCGCGGCATGATACTCGGCCACCACCTCGGCGGCGGTCTGTCCGGTGATCGGGGAGGTATAGGGGAACTGCGGCCCCCAGGGCACTTCGGTCACCAGCCTGTGCGCACGCTCGCCAAAGGTCTCAAGCGCGCTTGGGAAGGCGGATGTCTTGCCGGCGTAAAGCACCTTGGGAATGAAGTTCTGCTGGATCGCCTCGTTGTAGAAGGTCGTGAATTCGGGCGGGGGAATGATGCCGTGCACGATTTCGACATTGTCGGCCTTGAACTTGGCCACCGCCGCCGAATAGGAGGCCAGCGGCATGTCGAACCGGCCCGGATCGGACAGGGTCATGCCCTGTTCGGCCAGCACCGGCGGAAAGATCTGGGCGAAGGTATTGCCGTCGCTGTCATTCGGCCAAAGCGCGCCGACCACACGGTTGGTGTCGACCTGGCCAAAGATCTGAAGGATCGCACCACCGGCCTGTGTGCCGCTGAAATAGAAGTGGTTGGTCCATTCGAACCCGACCGCCGGATCGCCTTTGCGGCCAAGGAAATAGGGTTCAAGTGGCGCTTCGGTTGTCAAGCAAGGCATGCCGTTCAGCTCGCATTGATCGGCAACAGGGTTCGTCGTCTCGGGCGTGCCGCTGGCCATGATGACATCGACCCCGTCATCCAGGATCAACTCAAGCGCGACCTGTGAGGCGCGGTTGGGGCTGGATTGCGTGTCCTTGATGACGAATTCGACCTGACGGTCCGAGCCGCCCACATCCACCGTGTATTTCGTTGCCCGTTCAACCTGGTCCATGACAAAGGGCAGGTGTTCGGCAAACAGCGCCAACGGCCCAGTCCGGGGAAGCGCGATGCCTACGCGTACAGGCCGGATCTTGGCAAGCGCCGGCATGGGAAAGCCGGCAAGCGCACCGGCCACAAGCCCGGTGCCGCCGGCCAGAAACGATCTTCGAGTGGTATTCTGCCTGCGTGACGTCATTGGATGTCCTCCCTTTTCAAAGCGGCCCGGGTAGAGGGTGCGTGCAATACGCTTCCGTCCTCCCGCCCTCCTCTTGAACGTTATGTTCCGGGCGGGCGTCTCTGGGGGCCCGAACAACTTATCGAAGACAACAAACATGCTGTCAATTAATTTATATTTTATGCAATATTTCATACTTTATGAGACTAAAGTGCGATCTTGCGTCTCGCATGGGCAGGCGTTCTCGGAATAGGCCGACACGTGAGCGACGCGGAGAGACTGCATTCCGGCGTCCGCGTCGGCGGTGCTTTGTCCCCTGAAAACTGGACCGTTTGAAGCTGGAGGGTATTGCCATGTGTGGACGGTTGCTATTTAGCAAGGTTTTTTTGACGTCGTGATCATCGCGGGTTGCGGTCATGTGTCCGGCCTTTTGCGCGGCACTGTTGGCCGCTGGCCCTGATGAATTCCGCTTGCCAGGTCCCTATCAAGTTGCCGGACTATGTCTGTCCTGGCAATGCCACGGGGTGTTCTGGCGGCGGCTTGCTTTGATCATCATCTCGTCTATTGTCCTTGCATCTCAGTGCGCTGCGTAAACAATGCAGCGCTGTTCACTGTTTATGCGGCTCGATAGGTTCCTCCTCTTACCAAGAGCGCCCATATGATCCGAGCGGTTTTGTTGGCCATTGCTACACTGACCAGTCGAGAGGTCTTGCGTTCTAGCAGGCTGCAGATCCAATTCTGCGGTTCGCGTTTGCGTATCAGCAACACGCCTCAGAATAGCTGTGGCCCCAACCACGAGGAGTTTACGCAAATATCCGTCACCCATTTTGGTAATACGTCCCAATCGCTCTTTGCCACCGGATGAATTTTGTCTGGGAACCAACCCGAGAAAGGCCGCGAATTGGCGTCCGGATCGGAAGAGCGAGGGGTCCGTAACTGAAGCAGCCATCGCTGTCGCGGTCAGCACTCCTACTCCCGGAATGGTCGCTAATCGCTGGCTAGTTTCGCTCGATCGGTGCCATTCAAGGATCTTGCGATCCAGTGCGCGGATTTCTTGTGTCAGACTGGTGAGTTGATCGGCCAGACTCAGCAAAGCAGATCGGGCGACGTCTGTGATGCCGCCATTGCTGTCTTCTTCGAGTTGCTGGATCAACCCGAGAACATTTTGAGGTCTCTGTGGCGCAATTATCCCCAGCTCAGCCATACGCGCGCGCAGTGCATTTATCAACATTGTGCGCTGCCGTACGAGAAGGTCACGGACCCTGTGCAGCATCATGGCCGCCTGCTGATCGACACTTTTTATGGCCAAAAAGTGCATATTCGGGCGCGTTTCAGCCTCGCAGATCGCCTCCGCATCAGCCGCATCATTCTTTTGCCGCTTAACGTAGGGTTTTACATAGGCTGGGGGAATGAGCCGCACATCGTGGCCTAGCGCCGTGATCTCACGGGCCCAATGGTGCGACGTCGCACAAGCCTCCATGCCGATCAGGCAAGGGGGCAACTTAGCCAAGGTATCTAAGACTGCACTCCGGCGAAGCTTCTTCTGCAGAACGGTCTGGCCTGCCGCATCGACACCGTGAAATTGAAAAACTGACTTTGCAATGTCGATTCCTATCGTTGTAATTTCCATCTGGGCGGTTCCTTTCAGAGCTGGTTCAAACACCAGCACTTTGGCACATTGCGGTGCCGGTGGGTGGAACCGTCCACCTCATCAAGTTGTTTTACGTCGGTGTGACAGTGCGTTCATGGCTTGTCTAAGCGGTCAGTTCGCAAGTGGAATCGGCCCAGAGTGCGAAAGCATCGCTGCGAGCGTGGCGATATGATCTTGCGGAAAGGCGATGACGTTTGGGCGAAACAGAGCGGCAGTTTGATCATGTGTCAATCGGCAGGCAATCTTGACCCCCTATCGGCATCTAAAAATGGCTCTGACGCAATTTTGGTGCAGCTTCGGCGCTCCCCCAATATTAGGACGCTTCAACGAGCCGGGCCCTGAGCAGATCGATGTTCGCCCGACCAGACATCTGGCGCTTGAGGGTCTTGAGGTGGTTAATCTGTCCCTTGGTCTCCCCGTTCGACCATGGTTCCCGCAGAGCTGCGGTAACCGCAGCCTGATCTCGCCGAAGCCCACGGGCGAAGGCGTCGAGCAGACTCTACTCCGCCTCATCCAACCATGTTTCCGCGTTCCGGAGTCGGGGGGCCGAGGGTAGAAGCCTCGTGCCGTCCTTTTTGTTATGACGCACGCGGAAATTCATCCACTATCCTGCCATCGCATGGGAAGTTATCTAATCGAGGAGCGAGCTATGAAAGCTAAAACTGCCGTCCACGAAACCAGCAGCAGGCCAATTTGGCTCATCTTTCAAACACCATTTTCGATGCTCGAATCTCGAACCTTCAAGGGTACGCTCCTTTTTGAATGAGTGGATAGGATTACTCTCGTGCTGGTTTGGTTGAGTGGAGACGCGCCTCGAAGACGCCGGCGTTGCTTCGGCCGCGCCTTGAGTACGCTATCGTTCCTAAAACCCCTCTAGCGCGATCTTGCCTTTGGCCTTGCCGCTTTCGATCAGAGCATGGGCGCGCCTGAGGTTCGCTGCGTTGATCGGCCCGAAATTCTCCGCCAGCGTCGTGCGGATCGTACCGGCATCGACCAGACGCGATACCTCGTTGAGCAAAACACCCTGTTCCGCGATATCGGCGGTGCCAAACATCGAGCGCGTGAACATGAACTCCCAATGCACCGACGCGCTCTTGCGCTTGAAGGGATTAACGTTGAGCGCAGCTGGATCGTCGATCAACGCGAAACGACCTTGCGGCGCGATCAACTCCACGATCTCGTCAAGATGCTGATCGGTGTTTGTCGTTGAGAAGACGAAGCCGGGCGCACCGATTGCCAGGGCTTCAACCTCCTTCGCCAAAGGCTTGGAGTGATCCACGACATGATGTGCGCCAAGCTCGGTCGCCCAAGCTTTCGTCTCCGGCCGCGAGGCTGTCGCGAGGACGGTCAGGTCCGTCAACTTGCGGGCGAGCTGGATGGTGATAGAGCCGACGCCGCCAGCGCCGCCGATGATGAGGATCGCATGTGCAGCACCGGGAACGGCACGGCCCTTCACGTCGAGGCGGGCGAACAGGGTTTCCCATGCCGTGATCGCGGTCAACGGCAGCGCCGCCGCTTCGGGCCAGCCAAGCGTCTTCGGCTTACGACCGACAATGCGTTCGTCAACGACGTGGTACTCCGCATAGGTACCGGGCCGCGTGATTGAGCCAGCATAGAACACCTCGTCGCCAGGCTTGAACAAACTGGCGTCCGGCCCAGCCTCCACAACGACGCCAGCCGCATCCCAGCCCAGGACCTTCCAGCTATCCGCTTCCGGTCGGACATTCGCACGAACCTTGGTGTCGGCTGGATTGACCGATATGGCCTTGATCTCCACCAGCAGGTCGCGGCCCGAAGGCGTGGGGCGCGGCAGGTCTGTATCGACCAGCGAATTGTCGTCTGCAATGGGAAGCGGGGTTTGGTATCCGATGGCGCGCATCTGCGTCTCCTGTTCGAGTCAGAATTTCATGTCTGGCTACAGGTGACGCTCCGGCGTATTCTTCGCAAGAATGCACATAAACTGCACATAGTGTCAAAAAGGATACTGTCTCTTGCCGCGCCCACGACATGAACGTTTCGACTGTAGTCCCGGTTGCCCGGTGGAGGCGACGCTTGCGCTGATCGGCGGCAAGTGGAAGGGCGTGGTGCTCTGGCATCTGCTCCAAGGCACGCTGCGCTTCAACGAAATCCGCCGCCGGCTGCCGAACGTGACACAACGGATGCTGACCAACCAACTCCGCGAACTGGAGGCGGACGGCTTCGTGATCCGGACCGTCTATGCCGAGGTTCCGCCAAAGGTGGAATACAGCCTTTCGGAGCGTGGCCGAAGCCTTGAGCCCGTTATTCTCGCGCTCAAGGCATGGGGCGAGGCAAATGTCGAAACCGCTGGCGCTTCAGGAGCCCGCAAAGCGGCCGAATAGCGGTTGCCGAGCCACGCCCCGATCATTGGCCGAGACCGGCTCATGAATGTGTCAGGAAATCTATGACCACACGATCGAATTCCTCAGGTCTTTCCACATTCAGCAAGTGCACGCCGTCCATCATCACGAGCTTCGACCGTGGTATCTCCGCTGCGATGGCTTCGCTGTGGCTTGCCGCTGTGACGGTGTCATTCACTCCCCCGATGACCAATGTCGGCGTCGTGATAAGGGAAATGCTGCGTCGTGTGTCGGCATCGCGAACCGCGGCGAAGCTCCCCGCCAGACCTTGCGGATCGGTAGAAATCACCATCTGTCGAAACGGTTTACATCTGTCCGGAGTGCTTCGGAGCATTGGTTCCGGGAACCAGTTGCCAAGGAACATGTCGGCAAAGAAGTTCATGCTGTCGGGTTCGCGGGTCTTCTGGATCAGGTCGTCCCATTGAGGTCTCGGCCCCAGATAGGGCGAAGTATTGGACAACACGAGACGATCGATCCGCTCTGGCGCATGGATCCCAAGCCATTGTCCGACGAACCCGCCAAGCGACAACCCGCAGAAACAGGCGCGGCTGATCTGCAGATGGTCGAGTAACTCAAGGACGTCGTAACCAAGGCGGTCCACCGAATAAGCGCCTTGCGGGACGTCCGACCCACCGTGTCCCCGCATATCGTAGCGGACAATGTAGAATGACTTGGCGAATTCTTCGATCTGAGCGTCCCACATATCATACGTCGTGGCGATCGAGTTCGCCAGAACGAGCCATGGCTTCCCTGGGTCGCCATCAAGGCGATAAGCGATCTTGCAGGTGTCGCCGGTCGTAAAGTGACGTTCTTCGGTCATAGCTGATTTCTCCTGTTGACCTCCCGAACATAGCCGCGAGAAAGTCCGGATAAATTACAATGTTTGAACAGAGTCAGTCGTGAAATCAAACAGTTTGAACGGTATGAAAATCGGCGATCTTCAGGCCTTTGACGCCGTTGCCCGGACTCTCAGCTTTGCCGAGGCCGGCCGGTTGCTGGGACGCTCACATCCATCCGTATTTGCTTCGTTGGGCCGTCTCGAAGCGCGACTTGGCTTGGAGTTGCTCGATCGCCGCGGGTATCGGTCAAAGCTGACCCAGGCTGGAGAGAAGTTTCATCTGCATGTCCAGCATGCGCTTCACGAACTGGGAAGCCTCGTCGAGATCGCAGAGGAGTTGCGGAGCGGTCGCGAGCCCAGACTTACCGTTGTGCTGGGTGACCTTTCGCGCAGAAAAATCGTTCTGGGCCTGCTCGCTCAGTTCTTTTCCGATCGCCCTGGCACTCAGCTCAACCTTGACTTTGAAGCGATTTCGGGCCCGTCCGAACGTGTCCGCACTGGCACCGCCGATCTTGCCATACACCGCGTCAATGACGGTGATCTCGAGCTCGAAGTGCTTCCCCTGGAGCGCGTAAGACTCATTCCCGTGGCCGCTGTCGGCTTCTTTGACGTTTCACCTGATCGGCTTTCCGTCGACATACTGCGTTCGCGTGCGCAGTGCGTGATCAGGGACACAGCGAGCGAAGCCGGACAAAACTTTTTTCTGGTGGACGGCGCTCCCCGGTGCACCGTTCCGGATCATGACATGAAGAAGGAGCTGATCCTGCAGGGGTTAGCCTGGGGACATCTGCCGGGCTTCATGGTGGCGCAAGAGTTGAGGGACGGCACCTTGATCGACATTGGCTGTGACATCCTACCCGGACGGACGGAGACAATCGGCTTGATGCGGAGGCGCGGAACGCACCGAGGACCAGTCGCAGAGGAGCTATGGAACGCCTTCAAGGCGCTGCCGATTGCGGTTGGCACCGATGTATGAGTGCGGGAGGTTGGATATCCCCTCGCCTCGCAGGCCTTCCAGCACAATCCTAATCTTCTCTTCGCCGAAATACTGCTTGCGCGCGGAGATTGAAGTCTTTGATGATCTTCTCGATAAAGCCCTTCGTTGTTTATCTCAACGTCCACTCCTTTGTGGTGACGATGAACCACAAACACTCCCTTATCAAATCGACCGAAATGGATCTACGAGCGCTGTCGTCAGACAGGCGTACAGTACGATCCCGCACGCTTTTTCCGGCGTGCGAAACCGCAAAGACAGAAAGTCATTACAAAGCGGCGGGAACTTCCGCAGCAAATGCTTCGTGGAGTTGTGTAACAAATTCCGGAGCGTCGGAAATGGGTGCGCTTCCGATCCTGCGGACGGCGATGCCCGGAGTCAGAGAGTTCATTACAACTGCGCCAGACATTCTGGACAGATCTTCCTGCCTGACTTCCTCGACCTTTTGGGGGACGCCCAGCCGATCAAGTTGCCTCCGCACGATACCCATTGTGGTGCCCAGTAAAATGGCGGCATCGGGCCAGATCACCGTCTCGCCATCCCAGAAAGCGAGATTCCAGATCGTGCCTTCACTGATCCGGCCCTGACGGTCAACAAAAAGCGCATCGTCGAAGCCCTGCCGGGCGGCTTGGCGCATGTAGTACGTCTTGCCGACCTCTCCGACATGTTTCACATGCGGAAGGTCCCTTTCATGCTCGACTGCCGCCAAGGCGAGCGGACCCTCCTGGGCTTTCCAAGGTCCAACCGTTCGCACCAACATTTGCGGCGTTGCATCGTGTCCTGACGCAGTGAACTCGCCCGCCTGGGAATAAATCGTTGCGATCACCGAATGATCGGGCGGGCTGGCTTCTACCGCCGCGCGAAGGTAGTCCTTAACTTGATCGTCCGGCAGGGCAGTACCGTACATCTCCAAAGATGCATCGCGCAGTCTTTTCAGGTGAAGGTCAATCGCCCGAGTCTGACTGTTGCGCACTTGGAAGTAAGTCGCGTGCGCGAAACCCGCGAATGTAAGAGGTTCGAGGGCTTCTAGATCTGTGATCGGATGGCCGTTTCGGTGGAGAACGAACTCACCACCGGCCGAAGTCGAAGTGGTTTCGGCGTGAGCCGAAGAAACGCCAAACGAAGAAGTCAAAGCAGCCGCACTGACCAGTCCCGTCATCGTGAGAAAACTCCGTCGACCGCCGCCGTATTCCCCTTCAAATTGCTGACTATTCATTATATTAGATTGTTTCATTTCACTTTTCCTCTCTTTATTCTCTTGATCAGACAGCAAACCAAGGCGGGTTTACTTGTGTTTGGACAGTGATTGCTTTGAGGTGCGTGTACATATTCAGCGTCTCATGACAGAACTCACTGCCGATACCGCTCTCTTTGAAGCCGCCGAAAGGTGAACCTGCTGCAAGGTTGAAGTAGTTGTTTATCCAGACGTTGCCCGCCTGTAGCCGGTCTGAGGTATCCCACGCGACCTTCAAGTTGTTTGTGTATATTCCGGAGGCGAGGCCGTAGCGGACATTGTTCGCATCATGAATCAACTGCTCATAATCGTTCCATCGTATGACGGAGAGGACAGGCCCGAATATCTCTTCCTGCGCGATGCGCGTGTCATTTGTTGTCTCGAAGACAGTGGGCTCAAAGAACCAGCCCGCGTGGCAGCCAACCACTTCGACACGGCTGCCGCCGGTCGCCAATGATGCATCCTTCTTGCCGATGTCGATATAGGACTGCACTCGGCGGCCCTGTTTCTCGGAGACCATGCAACCTAAAAGCGGCCCATGCGACGTGGGATCGGTTACCCGGATGCGGCTCATGCTGGCGGTAAGGCGCTGCATGAAATCGTCGTAAATCGCGTCGTGCAGGAACAGCCGCGTCCCCGCGAGACAGGATTGACCATTGCAATACATGGCGGCAAAAGTGGTGTTGTCGACGATAGAGTCGATGTCGGTAGGATCTACATCCGGAAAGACGATGTTTGGACTTTTGCCACCCAGTTCCAGCGAAACCGGTACCAGCCGGTTTGCACCGGCGAGCGAAACGATGCGCCCAACTTCGGAACTTCCGGTGAAAGCGAGTTTCGTCACGTCTGGGTGCGCTGTGAGCGCAGCGCCGACCTCTTCACCGAGGCCCGGCACGATGTTGATGACGCCCGGCGGGAAACTCTCCGCGATCAGCTTGCCCAGCTCTAGCGTGGATAGCGAAGCGTTCTCATCTGGCTTGAGCACCACGGTGTTGCCTGCCGCCACGGCCGGAGCGATCTTGAACGCAGCCATGATGGCTGGAACATTCCAGGGAATGATCTGGCCGCACACACCATAGGGTTCGCGCTTCGCAACAAGATATCCATTCGGAATCGATCGCCCGAAACCCTCGTGTGTCAGGGCTGCGGCGGCGAAATAGCGATATTGCTGCACTGCGATGGTGTGATCAATGCCGGTTTCCCACAGTCCTCGACCGATATCCAACGTGTCGATCATCATCAACCGGGCAGCTTCGCGTTCGATTGCATCGGCCAGTTTGTTCAGACACGCCGCGCGTTCTTCGGGAACAAGCGCCTTCCACGCTGGAAATGCGGCTTTGGCAGATGCGACAGCGTCGTCGATTTCTGCCGATCCGCAGCGGGCAATATCGGCCAGATGCTCGCCGCTTGCGGCGGCAATGGCCGGAAAGGTCCGCGCGGATGCGGGCCGAAACTCATTATCAATAAATGCTCCGTAGACCCTAGAAAGGCTCCCTCGAGCAGTTGACACATCTGTCATCCGTTTTCCCCTGTCATTCTCGTGCTCTAAAGATTGAACTCCAGTCGTGGCTCGCTTCCATGTCTGGAAAACATGGGCCACGAAATCGGCGGTTGGCAGGTCGGTTCCAGCCTGGATTAAGCGAAAATCCGTAGCTTGACCGACAAGAGCAACCGAGTTCACGCTAGGAGAACAGGGCTTCCGCTGTCTATCCGCATCTGGTGGAACATCCCAACCCGCTATCCGTTTCTTGCAGTTCTGCGGGTTTGGCTTGGTAGTTCTCCGAACCGATCACGATAAACTGATGCAAACCGGCCTAGGTGGAAGAAACCGTGAAGCATTGCAAGATCGGCAAGCTCCGTTTCCGGGTTGGCTTGAAGTGCTGCACGCACCGCATCGAGCCGCAGACCGCGAAGCCAAGACATCGGAGCTTGCCCTAGATGCGCATGGCAAAAAGTGTTCAACTGACGTTCGGAGAGCGCAACGACGCTAGCAAGATCGGACAAGGTGACGGGGTTGCAAAGGTTATCCATGGCATAGCCGTACAGCCGGTCAAGACGCCGCCGGTCATGGGTGAAACGGGTGCTCCATTCTTCACTTGGATGGCGCTGCGTCGATTGCTGCTGTAGCATCAGGAACATCGCCATACCCTGCTCCATATGAGCAAGCCACGGCTGAAGCGCCTTGTTCTGGGATCTGCCGGCCTCCAACGCGACAAAGGCGTGAAGCTGGGCGAGCCATTGCCGGTTGGCAGCGGCGGACAGTAACAGCCCTGGATTCTGACGCAATGCACTACTGAGTGCAGGCGCCCGCATCGCGTTTGCAGTCTCTTCTAGAAGCGAATGTGGTAAGCGCAGAATCAACTGTTCGCTATTCTGTGCCCACCGAAGTTTGATATTGCGACTAGGCGTGCTGACAATTGCCTGCCCCTGCCTGACAGTTTGCCGTACTTGATCTGCTTCGACCTCGATATCGCCCGAAAGTGAATAATGGATTAGCGAGAATCGGTCGTATAGGTCCGGAAAGATGTCTACCTCGGCACCGTATCGCAACGAATAGAGCGAGAGACGAGGCGTGTCGAACTTGTACAGTTGGGTGTCAACTGGACCAGCATTCCACTTGAGATGATGGTCTGCAAGTTCGGTTGACACAAGGGCGTGGGAATCCATCCGCTCGCTGGAATGAAATATGCGGCGCTGGTAGAGCGCTTCTAGCCCCGACATTCGATCCTCCTTTCATCGAACCAAGACAATCAGCTGAACGCGACGCCTTACCCAGCACCCGGTCGCCGTCCTAATCCATTAACGATCGCTCCTGTCGATCATCGCGACGATGGTTTCAAAAAGTTCGTCCTGTGCCTGCCGCTCTGTGATTTCACCAGTCGCGGCGGCATGGGACAGGGCGTCTGCAGCCCCCAGCATTGCCCAGAAGGCGGCGGGCCCGATGCCATTCGCGCCGGTGAAGGGTGCCAGCGCCTTTCGGCACTTCTCGATGAACACCTGTTGATAGCTGCGCTTCACCGCCTCCAACTCGGGGGAGCCGGCAAGCCCGGCAAGCACCCCTGGAATTTCGCGACCTTGGGTCAGCACGCATTCGACATAGGAAGAGGCAATTACTCGGGCGGCTGCTTCCAGAGTCGGTTCGCTGGCCTCTATAGCAGCGTCGATAACCGCCGTCTGGCGCACGTCGAAATCCTGATAGAGTGCGGTCAACAAACCGTTTCGCGTGCCGAAGTGGTCATAGATCACCGGCTTGCTGACCCCCGCCTCATCCGCCATACGCGGTAGCGTCAAGGAGTCAGTACCTTCTTCACTGGCAAGCCGCCAAGCCACGTCGAGGAGCTGGCGAAACCGGTCCTCGCGGCTCAAACGAATGCGCTTTGCGGTATTCTGACTGCCATCTGGCGTGTTGGACATAATTATACACCAAAGGTAATATACTTATAGTATATACGCTACAACCGTCGAAAGCAACTACCCCCGTGGTCTTGACCCCTGAAACCGGTCCGGTCTAATGGCAAATTTCGGGCACACTTCAGAAGCGGTCACTTCTAGCAGCGCAAACCACGCGTCGCCGCGCTTTAGCACCCCCTCAAACCCGTGCTTCACTTCCTGATAGGGTGCCAACCGCCCTGTCAGGAAGGCATGCCAGATGTGAATCCAGAGGCCACTGGCCGCGCGAAAGACGACTGCCCGGAACCCAAAATGTCGAATGCTGCCTTCCGAACGATTGACGGCTTATGGCTCTGCTCAACTCGACGGACCGTGCGTCGGGCTTGAGGATCACCACCTCAATGGTTGGCGTTCGGTGCTCTTGCCGATTTCGGCGGCATGAGTGCAATACACGCAATTCCGATGAGCGTCAGAGCGAGACCAGCGACCAAGATCGACCCGACGGCGAAAAGCGACGCCGCCACCGCTGACCAGACCGCGACCCCGAGGTTCATCGCACTGGCCCCGAGCGCCATGAGCACGCCTATTCGGCTCTCCGAAAGTCCCGCGAGATAGGTCTGTAGACCAGGGGCACCGAGACCGCCGAGCACCGCCCAGAGGGCCATCGCCAAGGAAGCCGTCACCAAGCCAAGTGGCAGGGCGAAGAAAGCAGCGATGGCGGCGAGAACGCCGATGAGGCAAAGCTGCACCAATTGCCGGCCGTCGCGAACGCCCCCCATGACAAGAGGCATCAGCAGGTTACCCGCCAGCGTCGCGACGCCGAATCCGGCATAGATCGCACCGACGCCGCCGGTCCCGAGATCGGTGATCTCGCGAATCCGTTCACCCGCGATGGCGAGAATGCCGATAGCGCCACCCAGACCGAGCCCCATGGCGAGGATCGCGCTGAATGCGCCGGGCACCAGGATCGGCCCTGACATGGGGGCGGCTCCTCCGTGCGAGACGCCGCCTGGCAACCAGCGCAGCCCCAGAACCGAGACTGCACCAGCCGCGGCAAGACCGGCAAAGGCCCAGTGCCATCCGAGCAGATTCGTAACCGCGGACCCGTAGAGGGGGGCGAGGATGATCCCCGTCGTCAGGCCGGCCTGGACCGCCGCGATATTCGCGGGCGCGCGGGATGGGCCGCTGTCGGCCGCGCTGGCGAAGGCGATCGGCAGCATTCCCGCCGCGCCGATGCCGGTCAGCACCCGCGTGGCCAGCGCCGCGCCAAATCCGGGGGCCAGCGCCGTGCCGAGCGATCCCAGGCAGAAAAGCACCACCGAGGGCAAGAGCACCCGCCGTCGGCCGATCCGGTCGGAGAGGCCGCCGAGAACGGGAGACAGGAGCGCGAGGGGCAAGGCGTAGGCGCCGATGAACAAGGTCACTCGCTCCGGTGCAACGCCAAGGTCGGCTCCGATCGGCGTGAGGATGGGGCCAAGGAGGAATTCGTCGCTACCGACCAGAAACGCGATCAGGAACAATAGGATGGTTTGAGGTGTCATGTCCGGGGTCTTCCCTTTCGTTGCGATGCGAAAGGGTGCTTCGGAAACTTTCGATCCGGTCGAACGTCGCGCTGCGGCGGGCTTTGGGATCACCGATCAGGCGGTCGATCTGGGCAAGCTTATGCCGCAGAT
>NZ_JAPWGV010000069.1:0-1169 GCF_027213915.1 Sulfitobacter sp. G21635-S1 | reverse complement strand
CTGACCCTTCTGTATCTCTGATCTGTTATTGATACCCCATCACCGGGCTTGGCGAAGATCGGTGATGGGGCGGTGTATGGCGTCTGAGCCTTGTGGCTTGACCACGTTTCTTAGCGAGCCAGCACCGTCTCTCTTCATCATCTCGAACAGTTGCATGTGGCCGATCAGGACCACGGATCAGAAGGAAGAGAACATGGGCACGATACCACAAACGGAAATCATTGGCATAGATGTCAGCCGCGATTGGCTGGACATTCATTGCCTGCCTCAGGGCCAGTGGGGGCGGTTGCCAAACAAGCCCGAAGGCCATGCACAGGTTGTTCAATTGGCCACGGAGCAAGGCGCGGCGGTGTGTTTTGAGGCCACTGGTGGTCAGGAATGGAAGCTATGGGCTGCGCTGGATGCCGCAGGGGTCGCGACGCGCCAATTGCCGCCAGCACAGATCAAGGCCTTTGCGGCGAGCCGGGGTACACGGGCCAAGACCGACCGGATTGACGCGGAGCTCATCGCGCGGTTCATGGCCTTCCGGCCAGATGCAGGGCGGACCCTTCCACACGAAAAGATACGCCTTCTCAGGGCCTTGGTGTCCAAGCGTGGGCAGCTCGTTGAGACCCGAAAACGCCTTCTCGCGCAGATCAAGGCGCATGGGAAGCTCGGATCTGCCGATACGTTCGAGGCCATGGATGCCGAGCTGAAAGGCCTGCTGGATCGCCAGATTGCCAAGCTGGAGATCCAGATCGAACAGGTCATTGCGACCGACGCAGGCCTTGCTGCAACTACCAGCATCTTGCGCTCGGTTCCAGGGATCGGGCCAGTTGCCAGCACCATGCTGATCGCAGAAATGCCAGAGCTTGGTCAAATCACAGGCGAGCAAGCGGCAGCACTCACAGGCCTTGCACCGATTGCACACGACAGCGGTGCGATGCGCGGCAAGCGGGCGATTGGTGGCGGTCGCAGGCTACTCAGACATGTGATGTTCCAAGCTGCTCTCGTCGCAAGCCACCACAACCCAGTTCTGAAAGTATTTGCCAAGCGGCTGCGCACCGCTGGCAAACCGCACAAGGTTGTCATCACTGCGGTCGCCCGAAAGCTCGTGACAATCGTCAACGCCCTCGTCAAATCAGGCCAGAAATGGTCCACTCAGACCGTCTGAGAAATACAGTTGCTAA
>NZ_JAPWGV010000068.1:0-1279 GCF_027213915.1 Sulfitobacter sp. G21635-S1 | reverse complement strand
AACGATCACTTGTTCGCTCAACTCGAACGCCTCGCTGACGAAAGCATGACCGCCGAAGATATCGACAAGGAGGTCAAACGCGCGGATGCCATGGTGTCGGTTGCGGATCAGATCACCGGAAACGCAGAGCTGCGGCTGAAGGCGGCAAAGCTCTATGCAGAGCATGGCGACAAAATCCTGCCTCACCTCCCGCAGATCGGAAACCGGAAATGAAAGGCCGGCGTCTGATCTATACGCCCGAGGAGCTGGCTTGGATCAAGGCGCGGTGCCGTGATGATCGCAAGGCCACTCACTCGGCATTCTGCGCCTTGTTCGGACGGGTGGATGTGTCACTCAGCAATCTGAATTCCCTGTGCAAGCGAAATGGCTGGCTGACCGGTCGCACCGGTCGCTTTGATCCTGGTCAGGTTCCGCCAAACAAAGGGAAGAAGATGCCATTCAATGAGAACCGGGCAAAGACGCAGTTCAAGAAAGGTCAGGTTTCGCACACCTTTCGGGGAGCAGGTCACGAACGCGTTGACAACAAAGATGGCTACATCGTGATGATCGTGGAAGAAACCAACCCCTGGACCGGGGCAAGGACCCGGCCGGTTCACAAACATCGCTGGCTCTGGGAGCAAAAGAACGGACCCGTTCCTGAGGGAATGGTTCTGAAATGCCGTGATGGGGACAAGACCAACACCGACCCGTCCAACTGGGTAGCTATCCCTCGCGCAATGCTTCCGCGCCTGAACGGGCGCTTCGGTCGTGGCTACGACGCCGCACCCGCCGAATTAAAGCCGGTACTGATGGCGACGGCCAAACTTGAGCATGCCGCGCGGCAAAAGAAACGGGGCTGACATGACCCCAATCACCATCCCGCAGATCAAGGAAGCCGTCGCCGCCTATTTTGGCACCACTGTGCTGGAACTGACCGGCCCGGAGCGGACGCAGATCGTTTGCGCCCGCCGTGCGGTGGCCTTCCGGCTCTGCAATGAGCTGACGGAGGTCTCCTACTTGCAGATCGGGCGGGAATTCGGCGGGCGGGATCATTCGTCTGTCTTGCGTGCCCTGACAAAGCCAATCGACCTGCAGCATCAGATCGCTTTTGATCGGCTGCGCGCGGACCTGATCCGGGGCACGTCCCATGACTTAGACACCGTGCTCCGCTGGCAGTTCAAATCCCGCCGGGAACCCGTCGAGCCGATGTTCGTCCGCAGGTACACAGCATGACCCGCTCTTTGCAAAAGCTGATCCATGTCGGGTGCCGCGAGCTTGGTCTGGACGCGGACGCGCGGCA
>NZ_JAPWGV010000067.1:0-1645 GCF_027213915.1 Sulfitobacter sp. G21635-S1 | reverse complement strand
ATGATCTGCGCGCTGGCAAGGTCCAGATCGCTGACGCTCAGACATAGATGCGCCAGAGCGCCGGTGACGACAGCCTGTCCCGGGATCGCGCCAACGCCCTGCATCGGGATCGCGGCGTTCATGTCGAAGAGTTCGATCCAACTCCGGGCATCGGCACTTTGCATCATCACCGCGGTGTCGATCCTGTATTCAGGCAGGTGCCAGTGGTGCACCTTCTGATATCCAAGCGCCTCAAAGAAGGTCACGGTCGCAGTCAGATCTTCCACCCGCAGGGCGATGTGATGCAGACCCAGGAAGGGTTGATTGGTCATGGGCGTCTCAGGGCGGTCTGTCTGGGTTTGTGCGGTGATGGTCATCGGACATTCCTTTGAGAAGTTGAAACACCCATCTCAAAGCCCGCTTTTTCTTTTCAGATTGGTAGAAGGCCCCGTCCAAACCTGCCCGAACAAAACAGTTCCAATAGTCCGCTCAGCGGGACGAAGCGGAAATTCGCTGCGACTGCGCCAATGTCGGCATTCACATCTACGAAACCGATCCACCCTTTGCCAACGCCCGCAGATATGCCTCACCCAATTCAATCGCGCTGGCCGAGGCGGGGACGGTTTCCTTGCCCGAGGCGTCTGTCTTCTTGCTCCAGAAATACCGTCCCTTGCGGCGGGCGAAGGCGTAGATCTTGATCTCGTCCCAGTCGGAATGCAGCGTCACGTTCACGCCCCTGGCGCCACGATAAAGGCTGGCCTTGGTCTTCACGCCTGCCAGCCGCATCAGTTCCGCATCGTAGGCGTCGACCAGCTCTGCCGCCTTGCGTTCCTTGAACAGCGCATCGAAATCGGGGTGCGACGGGTGGATGAAGCGGGCATGCGACAGCGCGTCGAGGATCGCGGTGCCGAGCTGTTCGGCATCGGCATCGGGGGGCAGGACATGGCGGATGCCTTCGGGGTCGGGCAGAGCGCCACGGTAGCAGACCTTGGATTCGATCAAATAGAATTTGGTGAACGCGTTCGCGGTGACGCTGAAATGTTCACGCGCATCTCCGTTCGGTAGATTGTGATAGCTGCGATCCTCGCTCATCCCGTCACCTCCACAATCATCTCTATCCCCAAATCCTCAGCCAAGTCGACCGCCCGCCGGATTTGCGACATTTGTTCCGGCGAACCTTCGGGGACGGCCAATTGAAGAACGCGAGCCTCGACCTTGCCGGGATCGATCAATCCTTCTCCTCCGTCAAACTCCGCCAAGTCTCGCAGATACTGACTTAACGTACCGTAAATCTGCGATGGCGAGGTTCGGTAGGTATAGGCATCCAAATCAAGCGTTTTCACGCTGGTCGCCTGGCCTCTCTTATTTGCTACTGGGAACAGTTACGGAAGAGATGCACATGGGCCAGTCTGACAATTCTGACATAGCCGCCAACGGCTACCGGACGGTGCAGCACCAGAACCGTGATGCGTTGAAAAGCTGGTGTGACCTCGCCGCGGGTCTGGACACCGTGCGGGGGCAGTGGAAAGCGTCGATCATCGTCGCGCTGTCCGAAGGGGCCGCCGGGATGCCGCAGCTGCAAAAGCGCTTGCCGGATGCCGACCGCCGCGTGCTGGTGCGGGCCTTGCGACAGCTTGAGGCAGATTTGCTGGTGACCCGGTCCGGG
>NZ_JAPWGV010000066.1:0-1694 GCF_027213915.1 Sulfitobacter sp. G21635-S1 | reverse complement strand
TTCTCCAATCTGTCGGAGCGGATGGAATATTCGAGGACGGTGAAGCCGAATGGATTGGTCCAGACCTCATCGATGGAGCGGCGGGTCTCCGGGCGGAACTCGAAGAGAAGCGTCGCAGTGAAGAGGCCGGTCTGGGTGCCGTTAATGGACGTCAGGCGCTTGCGCAGGCGGACCGTCGCGCGGTTAGTTCCGATCCGGTTGATGCTGAGGATTTCCACGTCGAGCCGAGCATTGGGGCCATAGACCGTCGGCGGGTAATTCTCGTTGGCGCTGTTCCAGATCTGGCGCAGCCCGCTCTCGGCAGCTCCGTCCGAGCGGCGCAGGACGCTGCGGATGCGCAGATCGTTGTCGAGCTGGTTATAGACCTCCCGATCGGTCACGTAGCGGAAGACCTCCGCCTCGATGATCGCCTGGTTGGCGGTCACCGAGGAGGCGCCCACCGAGGCTTCGGGGAGTGCAAAGCCGGTGGCGGGATCATAGGGGACAACGACGGGGGGCGGGTCGACATCGAGGATCGAGACAGCCGCGGCACTCAGACAGCCGATGATACCGAAGACAAGGCCCATCAGGCCAAGGCGTTGCCAGAGCCGTTCGCGGCGCAGGGCACCGTAGACCAGCTCTTCCTCGATGATTTCTTGTTCACTCGCCACCTGTCACAACCCTTGATCAGTCTGCCCGCAACTCGGGCAGCGTGAAGTCCATAAACCGCTGCTCCTCGGCGATGGTGGCGGCATCGATCACGCCGCCTGTGCCATCGCCCACGGTTTGCACCGCTTCGAGTTGCCACATGGCGACCAGCGCAATGGCGAGCTCCGCGGTCACGCGCGTGTTGAGATCGATGCTTTCCTTTAGTTCGTCCATGTCGTCGATGAGTCCGACAAGGCGGTCGACCCGCTCGAGAGATTGGCCGGCATCCTCATAGCTGTTCTGGGCCGCCGCCGAGACAAGGGCACCGGTGGTGGCCTGCGTCGCCACGCGGTTGGCCCCGGGATTGCCGCTCGTGGCCATTTCCGAGAGCGTGTCTTCATCGAAGCCGAGATCGGCCAGCACCCGGTCCATCTGGGTTTCGATTTCGCCTGCGCCGGAGCCCGAGAGGCCCGAGAAATCCCCAGTCTTGATCGCCTCAATCGTGGCGAGGATGTCCCCGAACTCTTGGTCGAGCAGGCCGTTCAACTCGTCTTCCATTTCCGTGCGGATGATTTCGGGAAGCTCGGCGAGGCGGGTGAGGGCCTCGTAGGTTCTTTGCAGCTCCGCGAGTTGGTCCGTGAGTGTGGCAAGCTGTTCGCGGAGCTGCGTCAGCTGCTCGTTCTGCAGGATCTCATCCTCGATCATCTGCCGGAGCTGCTGGATGTTTTGCGCGATGTTCTGCGTGTCGACGACGGGCACGCCCTGCGCCGCGGCAGGGAAGATGGCTCCCAGATGCAGGCCAATCCCAAGTGTCGTGGCCAAAGCCGTTCTCAGAAACATCCGTCCCATCAGTCTATCTCCCTGATCGTGAAGTCCATGAAGGCGCCCTCGGCCATGCGCGCGCTGGCCTGCGCCAATTCTTCTGCGCTCAGGACACGGGTCCGCACCGCCTTAAGCCGGATGCGGGCCGCGACGAGGCGCACCAGTTCGGCGCGGGCATAGGTGTTGAGCGCGACGCTCTCCTGCACATCTTCCGTTTCGGAAATCCGTTCGACGATATCCGCAAT
>NZ_JAPWGV010000065.1:0-1800 GCF_027213915.1 Sulfitobacter sp. G21635-S1 | reverse complement strand
AGCACCGTACCCTCGTTGGTGGGCACCTCCATGCCGTAGCTGCGCCGCACTCCGGCAGACCAGCCATCGCGCAAGGTGGCGTGGTTTCCGAGACCCGAACGGTCGGCCACCGAATTGACGGGATCGCCATCATTGCCCTCATCGAACAGCCACAAGCCAATCAGATCGGCCTGGGGCATGCCGTTGATAAGGCGGGTCACCTGGCCGAGACCAGTTGCGGCAAAATTTGCGTTGGGAAGCGTGATAAGCATCAGGAAAACTCCGAGTAGCTGAGGGGCAGGCAGAACGCCACGCACCAGTTGTGAAGAGGGTAGTTCTTGTCCACCAAAGCGGGGATGTTGGCGGCGGCATACATGCCCCGGTCGGGCACATATTCGTATTGCTCGTGGGCCTTCGTCGGGTCGCTGTCGCGCAGGTTGCCATTGCCGTCATGGACTGTCTTGTCGGCATACCAGACCAGCGCGTCCGATGGCGGCGCAGACGCAAGGCGCAGGCGGACAACCGTATCCGCAACGATTTCAACCTCCGAAATCGGATAGACTGTCGCGCCGTCAGCCGAGGTCACGCGGAAACCATTGTCAGCGTAATCGGTCGCGGTAGAGGTCACATAAGGCAGATCAAAGACCAACGGCGCAACAGGCACATGGAAGCTGATGTGAATATCCACACCGTTGACGGAGATCTCCAAGGGGCGAACCGGCTCCCATGGCTCCCCCTCGATCAGCACCTTACGGGCAACTTTGGCTTGCTGCAGACCGTACCAGCGCGCGCCATTGGCATCGAGGTGCCCGCCCTTGTCGGTATATGGATAGACCGGCCCGACCATAACCGTGTCGGAACGCTCCTTGGCCACCTCCAATTGGGCCATACCCACATGCAGCCCGGCGTTGCCTCCACTATCAACGTCGCGGGTGTATGTGGCCCCCGTCTGATAGGTCATGAACAGCGGCGGCAGGGCCTGACCCGTGATCGCAATCACGTCAGCACCGATGTCGTCAAACAACTGGTTCATCAGCGTCTTGTACGACGCCTTATCCCAGGATGCGCCCTGATCGCGGTAGTTGTATTCCCCCTGCATCCAGCTAACCACCGTGACGACATGGCTGTCAGACCCAGCCAGGGTCTCCACCTTGGTCACGCCGTCCGTGAGGATGCTGTACCTGTCCACCACATCGTGCGTGTTGACCTTCGACAGCTGCTCAATGGTCATGCCCGCGATGGCCGGACTGATGGCAACCAGGTTGCGACCATCGTTTTCTGACAGCGCGCGCCGGTTCAGGGCCAATTTGAACCCATTGGCCAGCCCAATCACAGGCGGTTCCCCTTTCGCCTGGTCGCCCGGAGTGAGCGCGGCCTCCTCAACACCCGACAGGTTCGCCGCACCATCATGTGTATGTGCCACGAGGGGATTGAACTGCAGGGCGCCCAGCACATCGTAGGTATCCGCACCAGAAAGGTTATCAACATTGTCGCCGATCATCAGCGCCCCGGCGACGGGCGCCTTGGAAAGGCTGGGCCATGTTTCGCTGCCCTCACCCAGCGATTGCCCGTAGTTGGCCAATGTATTGTAATCAGCCGTGGGCAATTGCACCGATTGGACGATGCCTTCCCGCAGAGCCAGTGATTGCGCTTTGTTCCGGCTGTCGAGCGCCTTCGCGTCCACCGCCGTTGTCACATTCTGGGGCAGGTAAACCGCACCATCCCTGATGCCGAAGCCGATGTTCCCATTTGGGTCGGCAATCGCAAAATCCCAATCGGTCAAACCGCCCATCTTGGCACCGCCCGACACCAAAAGTTCAC
>NZ_JAPWGV010000064.1:0-1800 GCF_027213915.1 Sulfitobacter sp. G21635-S1 | reverse complement strand
AGCACCGTACCCTCGTTGGTGGGCACCTCCATGCCGTAGCTGCGCCGCACTCCGGCAGACCAGCCATCGCGCAAGGTTGCGTGGTTACCGAGGCCGGAACGGTCGGCCACCGAATTGACGGGATCGCCATCATTGCCTTCATCGAACAGCCAAAGACCTGCCAGATCGGCCTGCGGCATGCCGTTGATAAGGCGGGCCACCTGTCCGAGACCGGTGGCTGCAAAGTTTGCGTTGGGAAGCGTGATCAGCATCAGGAAAACTCCGAGTAGTTGAGGGGCAGGCAAAACGCCACGCACCAGTTGTGAAGGGGATAGTTCTTGCCCACCAAAGCGGGGATGTTGGCGGCGGCGTACATGCCCCGCTCAGGCACATATTCGTATTGCTCGTGGGCCTTCGTGGGGTCACTGTCGCGCAGGTTGCCATTGCCGTCATGGACTGTCTTGTCGGCATACCAGACCAGCGCGTCCGATGGCGGCGCGGACGCAAGGCGCAGGCGCACAACCGTATCCGCGACGATTTCAACCTCCGAAATTGGATAGACTGTCGCGCCGTCAGCCGAGGTCACGCGGAAACCATTGTCAGCGTAATCGGTCGCGGTAGAGGTCACATAAGGCAGATCAAAGATCAGCGGCGCAACCGGCACATGGAAGCTGATGTGAATATCCACACCGTTGACGGAGATCTCCAAGGGCCGAACCGGCTCCCATGGCTCACCCTCGATCAGCACCTTGCGGGCAACTTTGGCTTGCTGCAGACCGTACCAGCGCGCGCCATTCGCATCGAGGTGCCCGCCCTTGTCGGTGTATGGATAGACCGGCCCGACCATAACCGTGTCAGAGCGCTCCTTGGCCACCTCCAATTGAGCCATACCCACATGCAGCCCAGCATTGCCCCCGCTATCAACGTCGCGGGTGTAGGTCGCCCCCGTCTGATAGGTCATGAACAGCGGCGGCAGGGCCTGACCCGTGATCGCAATCACGTCAGCACCGATATCGTCAAACAGCTGGTGCATCAGGGTCTTGTAAGATGCCTTGTCCCATGACGCGCCTTGATCACGGTAATTGTACTCACCCTGCATCCAGCTAACCGCCGTGACGACATGACTGTCAGACCCAGCCAGGGTCTCCACCTTCGTCACGCCGTCCGTGAGGATGCTGTACCTGTCCACCGCGTCGTGCGTGTTGACCTTAGACAGCTGCTCAATGGTCATGCCCGCAATGGCCGGGCTAATGGCAACCAGGTTGCGACCATCGTTTTCTGACAGCGCGCGCCGGTTCAGGGCCAACTTGAACCCGTTGGCCAGTCCAATCACAGGCGGTTCCCCTTTCGCCTGGTCGCCCGGAGTGAGCGCGGCCTCCTCGACACCCGACAGGTTCGCCGCACCGTCATGTGTATTTGCCACGAGGGGATTGAACTGCAGGGTGCCCAGCACATCGTAGGTATCCGCACCAGAAAGGTTATCAACATTGTCGCCGATCATCAGCGCCCCGGCGACGGGCGTCTTGGAAAGGCTGGGCCATGTTTCACTGCCTTCACCCAGCGATTGCCCGCAGTTGGCCAATGTATTGTAAACAGCCGTCGGCAGCTGCACCGATTGAACGATGCCCTCCTGCATCGCCAGTGATTGAGCCTTGTTCCGGCTGTCCAACGCTTTCGCGTCCACCGCCGTTGTCACATTCTGGGGTAGGTAAACCGCCCCATCCCTGATGCCGAAGCCGATGTACCCATTTGGGTCGGCAATCGCAAAATCCCAATCGGTCAAACCGCCCATCTTGGCACCGCCCGACACCAAAAGTTCAC
>NZ_JAPWGV010000063.1:0-2723 GCF_027213915.1 Sulfitobacter sp. G21635-S1 | reverse complement strand
GGCCCGGCGATGTTCTCGTCGTTGATCGGCTCGACGTAGTAATCCCAGCCGCCCGCCTCGACGCAGCTCGGGGTCTCTGCGAAGAGCCGGACAAACTCGATGCTGCCATCGAAGGTGGTCTGGGCGAGGAACTTGAAATCGGTATTGCCGGTCAGCGCCGTCAGGCTGTCCAGGAACAGACCGTTGTCCGTTACTGTTTCGCCGCTGACATTGGTGCCGCCGATCAGCCGCGGCTTGACGTCGCCCGCGACATAGCCCGAAACCTCGAAGGCGACCCGGTAGGTGGTGCCTGCGGTCAAAGGCAGGGTCTGCGCAAGGTTGCCTGCGGCACCTGGCGTGAAGGTTGCCTTCCCACCGGCAATGGCCCAACCGCTGTCGAGGCTCCAATTGTCCGCGCTGTTGAAATCCGCAGAGCTCAGCAGGTTCACACGGGTGCCGTCGCCGTCGACATAGTTCAGCGTCGATCCGGCAGAGACCTCCAGACGGCTGCCGATCGCATGGGTCTCGCGGTCGAGCGGGTTGCCCGCGGGCACGCGGTAGATCTGCAATTGGGTCGGCGCGCCGTTCTCCGGCACTGCAACCACCAGGGTGGCATGGCCCAGACTTCCGGTGGCGGAGATCGCTTCGTCGTCAAGCGCGGCCGGGATGGCGGGGTCATCCGCACCGATGGTCAGGGTTGCGACGGCGGTGTAGTCGCCGGGCGTGGTGTTCGCCAGGGCGCGGGCGCGGAACTCGATCTCGTTGCCCGCCTCGTAGACGTCCAGGCTGATGCCGCCAGCCGCAACCGGAATGGTCTCGGTGGTCCAGACGCCGGAGCTGGTCAGGCGATGATCGAACTCGAAGGCATCAACGAGGGCGGTTGAGCCGGTTCCGGTCTGCAACACGACCTCGAAGCCATCAGGATCACCCGTGCCGATCAGGCCCGATGCGACCGAGACAAAGAGCGGCACCGCCGGGATGACGGCGGTCTGATCGATGATCTCGCCGATCCGGCCGTCCCATTCGGGTGGGACCTCGGCGTCGGTCAGCGTGTCGATCTCGGGTGCAGCCGCAACCATCATCACCCGCGCGCCAAAGTCATCGGCCCCTTCGATGCCCCGCACCCTGAGGGGCAGGCTCTCGGTCGTAGTCGGGCCGAGATGCACGGCCTCGCCGACGGTCGGCACCGCCGTCCGGTCCAGCAGACGCACCGCGCGGGTGGGCTCCTCCATCGGGGCGATCTTGCTGATCACCGAGCTGCCGATCACGTCTTCCTCATCCGCGAAGACCCGGAACCGGACGCCAAAGTCTTCGCCGACTGTGATCTCTTCGTCGAGTTCGACCAGCGCACCTGTCACCGATTTTACCCTCGCCGAGATCTGGGTCCGGTCCAGCACGTCGAAACTGCCCATGACCAGGTCACCGCGGGTTACCACCCGGGCGCGGCCTGATTGCATGGCCGAGAAGCTGTCGGGCCGGTAAATCAGCTCGTACATCCGGCGGCGGGCTTCGATCCAGATTTCAGCTGGATCGGTTTTGCCAGGCATCTCCATGGTTTCGGTGAGGGAGACATCGCCAACGTGTCCCGGCCAGGGAATGACCCGCTCGGCTTCCTCGTAGTTGTTGGTCTCGTCCAGGAACCGAACGCGCACACCGTCCGGCGGGTTGAAGTAGGTGCGGGACCATTCGAACTGGTCGGAGTTGCGCGGGTTGATGTGATCAACCACCAGCGTTTCAGGCCGGTCGATTACCACGCCCCATTTGACCCCGTCGTGTCGCGGGCTGGCGCGACCGGCCGCGCAGATCGCCAGCAGCATTTCCCCCAGCGTCTCCTGGCCGTCATGGACCCGGTCGTACTTGAGGCCCTTCTCGACGCACCAATCATGCCAGTCGGCGATCTGGTCCCAGTCGATGGCAGAGGAGGACGCCGGAAAGGGGTTCATCGGCCCGGTGAGGGCAGCAACATACGCGGTCGCTGGAGTGCGCCCGTAGCCGGTGACCCATTCGCCTTCCTCGTGGATCAGCGCCTCGCGTTCGATCAGCGCGTTAAAGGCGTTTAATGGGCCATTTAACTGGTAGGTTGCGCGCACCCGGATCGCCACCAGGGCAAGCGGTTTGTCGAAGTTGATCGGATACTCCGGCCGGATCGACTGGATGCCCGACAGCACAACCTTGTCGGAAGCTTGCGTGCTGGTGCTGTCATCGGTCATCCGGGTGACTTCGATCTGCCAGCGCCCGCGGGTGGGAAGGGTCCAACGGTGCTGGCGCAGGAAGCCCTCCTGCTTCTTGGCCGTGATCGCCAGGGTCACTACCTCCTGCCAGACACCCACGCCATTGAGGCGCGCCCGGATACGCACGCTGACGCTGCGCGGGGCAACCCGGCCCTTGTCGTCAATGGCATAAAGACCCGCCGGATATGCCAGGATCACGGAAGCTTGCGCCGAGTTGGACGCCGTGAAGCGCGTGACGGGTGTTTCCACGCCAACCGAGCCGGGAATGATCTCGCCGGTCAGGTCGCGCGGCTTGGGCCGGACCAGCTGGACACCGGCGTTTTCCTCGAGCACCTGCTCGGGGTAAAGGCCGATCGGCAAGTCATCTACCCGGCCTTCGCGGATCTCGACATCGGCGTCCTCGTAGTCACTGATCGGCGTGTCGCCAATTCGCAGGTCGGAGATCCGCAAGGGGCCATAGCCAAGGCAGAACAGCGCCCGGACATATTGCTGGTCGCCGACGATCTCGGTCCA
>NZ_JAPWGV010000062.1:0-2723 GCF_027213915.1 Sulfitobacter sp. G21635-S1 | reverse complement strand
GGCCCGGCGATGTTCTCGTCGTTGATCGGCTCGACGTAGTAATCCCAGCCGCCCGCCTCGACGCAGCTCGGGGTCTCCGCGAAGAGCCGGACAAACTCGATGCTGCCATCGAAGGTGGTCTGTGCGAGGAACTTGAAATCGGTATTGCCGGTCAGGGCTGTGAGGCTGTCCAGGAACAGTCCGTTGGCCGTTACTGTTTCGCCGCTGACGTTGGTGCCGCCGATCAGCCGCGGCTTGACGTCGCCCGCGACATAACCAGAGACCTCGAAGGCGACCCGGTAGGTGGTGCCTGCGGTCAAAGGCAAGGGCTGTGCGAGGTTGCCTGCGGCACCCGGCGTGAAGGTTGCCTTCCCACCGGCAATGGCCCAGCCGCTGTCGAGGCTCCAATTGTCCGCGCTGTTGAAATCCGCAGAACTCAGCAGGTTCACACGGGTGCCGTCGCCGTCGACATAGTTCAGCGTCGAACCGGCAGAGACCTCAAGGCGGCTGCCGATGGCATGGGTCTCGCGGTCGAGCGGGTTGCCCGCGGGCACGCGGTAGATCTGCAATTGGGTCGGCGCGCCGGTCTCCGGCACTGCAACCACCAGGGTGGCATGGCCCAGACTTCCGGTGGCGGAGATCGCTTCGTCGTCAAGCGCGGCCGGGATGGCGGGGTCATCCTCGCCGATGGTCAGGGTCGCGACGGCGGTGTAGTCGCCTGGCGTGGTGTTCGCCAGGGCGCGGGCGCGAAACTCGATCTCGTTACCCGCCTCGTAGTCGTCCAGGCTGATGCCACCGGCAGCGACCGGAATGGTCTCGGTGGTCCAGACGCCGGAGCTGGTCAGGCGATGATCAAACTCGAAGGCATCAACGAGAGCGGTTGAGCCGGTTCCGGTCTGCAACACGACCTCGAAGCCGTCCGGATCACCCGTGCCGATCAGGCCCGATGCGACCGAGACAAAGAGCGGCACCGCCGGGATGACGGCGGTCTGATCGATGATTTCGCCAATCCGGCCGTCCCATTCCGGCGGAACCTCGGCGTCGGTCAGCGTGTCGATCTCGGGCGCGGCCGCGACCATCATCACCCGAGCGCCAAAGTCATCGGCCCCTTCGATGCCCCGCACCCTGAGGGGCAGGCTCTCGGTCGTAATCGGGCCGAGATGCACGGCCTCGCCGACGATCGGCACCGCCGTCCGGTCCAGCAGACGCACCGCGCGGGTGGGTTCATCCATCGGGGCGATCTTGCTGATCACCGAGCTGCCGATCACTTCCTCTTCGTCGGCGAAGACCCGGAACCGGATGCCAAAGTCGGCGCCGACCGTGATCTCTTCGTCGAGCTCGACCAGTGCACCCGTCACCGATTTTACCCTGGCCGAGAGTTGGGTCCGGTCCAGCACGTCGAAACTGCCCATGACCAGGTCACCGCGGGTCACCACCCGGGCGCGGCCTGATTGCATGGCCGAGAAGCTGTCTGGCCGGTAAATCAGCTCGTACATCCGGCGGCGGGCTTCGATCCAAATCTCTGCCGGGTCGGTCTTGCCGGGCATCTCCATGGTTTCGGTGAGGGAGACATCGCCAACATGACCGGGCCACGGGATGACCATTTCAGCTTCTTCGTAGTTGTTGGTCTCGTCCAGGAACCGAACGCGCACGCCGTCGGGCGGATCAAAATAGGTGCGGGACCATTGAAACTGGTCGCTGTTGCGGGGGTTGATGTGATCGACCACCAGCGTCTCGGGCCGGTCGATCACCACGCCCCATTTGACCCCGTCGTGTCGCGGGCTGGCGCGACCGGCCGCGCAGATCGCCAGCAGCATTTCCCCCAGCGTCTCCTGGCCGTCATGGACCCTGTCGTACTTGAGGCCCTTCTCGACGCACCAATCATGCCAGTCGGCGATCTGGTCCCAGTCGATGGCAGAGGTTGCCGCCGGAAAGGGGTTCATCGGCCCAGTGAGGGCAGCAACATACGCGGTCGCCGGAGTGCGGCCGTAGCCGGTGACCCATTCGCCCTCCTCGTGGATCAGCGCCTCGCGTTCAATCAGGGCATTGAAGGCGTTTAATGGCCCGTTCAACTGGTAGGTTGCGCGCACCCGGATCGCGACCAGGGCGAGCGGTTTGTCAAAATTGATCGGGTACTCCGGCCGGATCGACTGGATGCCCGACAGCACAACCTTGTCGGAAGCTTGCGTGCTGGTGCTGTCATCGGTCATCCGGGTGACTTCGATCTGCCAACGGCCACGAGTGGGCAGTGTCCAGCGGTGCTGGCGCAGGAAGCCCTCTTGCTTCTTGGCCGTGATCGCCAGGGTCACCACCTCCTGCCAGACACCCACACCATTGAGGCGCGCCCGGATGCGCACGCTGACGCTACGCGGGGCGACCCGGCCCTTGTCGTCAATGGCATAAAGACCCGCCGGATATGCCAGGATCACGGAGGCCTGGGCGGAGTTGGACGCCGTGAAGCGCGTGACGGGTGTTTCCACGCCGACCGAGCCGGGAATGATCTCGCCGGTCAGGTCGCGCGGCTTGGGCCGGACAAGCTGGACACCGGCGTTTTCCTCGAGCACCTGCTCGGGGTAGAGCCCGATCGGGAGGTCATCTTCACGGCCTTCGCGGATCTCGACATCCGCATCTTCATAATCGCTGATTGGGGTGTCGCCGATCCGGAGATCGGAGATCCGCAAGGGGCCATAGCCAAGGCAGAACAGCGCCCGGACATATTGCTGGTCGCCGACGATCTCGGTCCA
>NZ_JAPWGV010000061.1:0-3459 GCF_027213915.1 Sulfitobacter sp. G21635-S1 | reverse complement strand
GCCCATAATGCCGCGCTCCGGTTTATGCCGCGCCGACCCTTACAACCTGTTGCGTTGCGGTTAGATCGGCGCAGCATATCGGCATAATTCAGAGCGCTTCGAGGAATGCCAGGAGTTCGTCACCCGGTCGATATCGTCCACCCGTCTGGTCAACCGGCTTTGTCAGAGCCATCGCCTTTTCTTTCAGTTCGATATCGGCGTGGATGTAGACCTGTGTCGTCTCAATCGATTCATGGCCCAGCCAAAGGGCGATAATCGTTCGGTCCACACCGCTCTGTAGAAGCTGCATTGCAGCGGTGTGGCGCAAGACATGGGGTGTGACGCGCTTCAGTCTGAACGTCGAGCTGGTCGAGGCGGCGGTTGCCGCATGTTTCCGAACAATTCGCTCAACCGCATCTCTGCTGAGCGGCCTGCCACGGATGGTTGCGAACAGGGGATCGCTGGGCTCAGTCCGGCACTGCGCAAGCCATGCCTTCAATGCAAACCGACTGTCTGTCCGAAGCGGCGTTGCGCGTTCTTTTCGACCCTTGCCCACGCATCTGAGGTGCGCTCCGGTGCCAAGCTCGACATCGCCAACGCGAAGGCCGATCACCTCCGATACACGCAAGCCGGTTTGGAGCATTGTGAGAAGCAGAACGCGGTCGCGCCGCCCAAACCAGGTCGTCTGGTCAGGTGCCTTCAGCAAGGCCTCCATCTCGTCACGGGTCAGGAAGTCCACGACGCGTTTTTCGTGCCGCTTGGACGGCATCGCCAGCACCTTCTGGCAATGGTGCAGGAGCTGGGGCTCACAGCCCGCGACGTATTTGAAGAACGAGCGAATGGCCGCGAGGCGAGTGTTCCGGCTTCGCGCGCTGTTACCTCGTTCCTCCTCGCAGAAGGTCAGGAACCGACCGATGATGTCGGCGTCAATGTGAGCCACATGTAGCTCAGTCGGCGGCAGCCTTGTCTGCGCCTCGGCGTATCTCAGCAAGAGCCGGAAGGTGTCGCGATAGCTGGCAATCGTGTTTGGACTGGCCTGCATCTGGGTCAACAGCCGCTCGGTGAAGAACCGCTGCACATAGACGGGCAATGGATAGGTTGCGATCATGATGCGTCCTCCAAAACCCGCCGTTCGGCCCGCGCCGCGGCTAACTGCATCAGCTCGGGCACGGCCTCGATGTACCAGAACGTGTGCTTGGGCTCGGAATGGCCGAGATAGGTGCTGAGCTTGTACATTTCAGTTTCGATGTCCCGGCCATCCCGGAACCAGTCCAGGATGGTGTGAACGGCAAATGTGTGCCGCAAATCATGGATGCGTGGCCCATGTCCGTGGCGGTTGAAGGCTTGTGGTGACCGAAGGCCGATGTTTCTGCTGACCTGCGCGAAGTTGTAGCGTGCCCCGCAATCTCCCGCCGGTTCGCCATCCTCTTTGATGAAGAACCGGGATGATTGCTGCGGAACCAGACGATCCCGCAGCTCGGCATATCGAACAAGCCAATGAGCGGTATCCTCGTTGACGGGAAGCTGTCGATCCTTGCCATTCTTGGTGTTTCTGAGCGTTAGGATAGCGCGTTCCAGATCGACGTCATGCTGATCCAAAGACAAAGCTTCGTTCACGCGCATCCCCGTCACCGCGATCAAGCCGAACAGGGTCTGCCACAATGCGGCACGGAGGCCATAAGGTGACGGCAGTCGACCGGCTTCAACGACAAGATCCGCGATCTGACTGGGCGCATAGATGTAGGGGACACGCCTTCGGTATCGGCCTGTGACAAGCTGGCTGGACGGGACCTCGGTCCGATTGTCGTGCTCCGCAAGCCAAAAGGCGAACCGGCGCACCATACCAAGGCGATGAGACCAAGTGTTGTTGTCCGCGCTGCCGTAGTTTGCCTTCCAATCGAGGAACAAGGGCGTCGAGATCCGATTGAACCCGTTTTCACCGGCATAAGTCGTGAACTTGCGCAGGACCCGTTCCTCAAAGGAGAGGTCAAACCCCATCGAACGCCGAAGGGCCAGATATTCATCAAGTCGTTGGGACAGCGTCTTCATTGGGCGTCTCCCGAAGTTGGCCAGGGGCGCGAGATCGAGCGCAGGGCAGCCACATCGTATTGCGCATAGATGGTTGTGGTCATTGCAGATCGGTGACGCAGCACGTCCCCGATCTCAGCAAGCGAAGCACCCTTTCGCAGCATGTCGGTGGCCAGGCTGTGCCGCAGAATGTGGGTGCCTATATAGGCTTGTGGCGGGCTAATGCCGGTCGCGTCATAGGCGTCTCGCAATATCCATCGCAGGATTTGCGCGTCCTTGAACCTCTTGAAGGGCGGTTTCACCGACACGAACAGCGCGCGGTCCGGGCCCCGGCGCTCATTCTTGATGTAATCGACAATCGCCTCACCAACCTCCGCCGACATCGGCATCCGATCGTGCAACTGCCTCTTGCCGCGGATCAGGATTTCTCCAGCGCGCCAGTCGATGTCATCCAGTTCGATCGCTGTCACTTCCGGCGCACGAAGACCGAGACGGGCGATCAGCATCAGCATTGCATAGTTGCGCCGACCCGTTTTCTGGTGGTCGCGCACCACCTCAATGAGCCGGTTGACCTGTTCCGGCTCCAGATACCTCGGGATGCCGGTCGGTTTGGGCTGCCTGGCTTTCGGCACAGCATTGCTCAAGTTGCGCTCAGTCTTTCCGCTCCAGAACAGGAACTGGAAGAGGTTGCGAAGATGCGATGGGCCTGTCTTGTCCCGCGGCGCGTTTTGTTCCTTGCGCAACCAAAGTATGAACCCAGTGATGTCGTCTGGCTTGATGGTGTTCAAGTCACCCAGGCCAGAGCCGAACTTCGCAGTCAGGAACCGATCAAAGAACCGTAGGCAGTGATAAATTGTGTCCTCAGACAAGCCGCGCTGACTGCGAAGATAGGTTTCGTATTCCCGTTTCAGGCAGGCCCTCGGTGACATGTCGAGCGGCGGTTCTGAGCGCGGCGGTGCGCCTGCATTTTCAATGAGATAATCCCTGAACCGATTGATGCGGTACCGACAGTGCTTTTGGTCTCTCGCAGAAGCCGCACTGATGATCGACGTCGCCAGATGGTCCACACGATCATCGGTCAGCTCAGTGGGACAGACGTCTGCCTCCAGCATCGCCGCCCAAAGCGCCTCGGCTGTGGTTCTGTAATTGGCGATGGAACGGAGGCCGTATCCCTCCGCCTCGATCTGTAGGGCAAAGCGATCGGCATGGCTGCCAGCTTTCAGTTTCCGCCTCGTCGTTTGATCTGGGTGCGTATCGTTTTCCATGAGTGTTTCCTTCTTTTGGTTGAAGGTTGCACCTATGGCAAATCGCCGGCCCCAATTGCGCAGTTCGCCACGCTCACATGGCGGTTCTGAACTACAGTCTTATGCAGCCGGAAAACGACAAAAACCGCAGGAAACAAGACTTCGCCTGAACAAGCGCGGCATAAACCGGAGCGCGGCATTATGGGCC
>NZ_JAPWGV010000060.1:0-3831 GCF_027213915.1 Sulfitobacter sp. G21635-S1 | reverse complement strand
TCCTGCGCTCTCTTGCCTGGAACTGAGCAATTTTGGACTGAAACGGGTGGGCGACAATGAATGTCAACACGACCTAGGATCGCAAATGTTCTGAGAGCGCGATGCGTGGCAAGCTATTTGCGATTCAACATTTTCCCGAAACGCTGTAACCCCATAACAGGAGGTGGCGCCATGCGGCTTGATGCCCGCGATCTGGAAATCCTGCGGGTGCTGTCAAAGGAAGGCCGCATCACCAAGGCCGCGCTGGCGGAACGGGTCAACCTGTCGCCGACGCCCTGCTGGGAACGGTTGAAGAAACTGGAAAAGGCCGGATTGATCGAAGGCTACCGCGCCGAGATCAATCTGCGCAAACTGGGGCCGCATCTGACGGTCTTTGTCGCGGCCGAACTGTCCGACCATACGGCGGCCAGCTTCCAGGCCTTCGAGGCTGCCATGCAGCGTTATGACGAGGTTCTGGCCTGCTGGGCGCTGGGTGGCGGGTTCGACTACCTTTTGCAGATCCTGACCCGCGACATCGATACCTACCAACGCCTGATCGACGAAATGCTCAACGCGCGGATCGGGCTGTCAAAGTATTTCACCTATGTTGTGACCAAACCGGTCAAGGGCCAGGGCATTCCGCCGCTGGCGCTGATCGCGGGCAGCCTGGACTAAACCGCCATCAAACCGGCAATGGGCAGGAGATTCCTCTGCCAAAGCCCCGAAATATGGTCTCTCCCTCCTTCGAAACCGGCCGATGATCCGGCCAGAAGGGAGACCCGCTCATGACCAACACGGCACTTTCCGCCCGCAACGAGATTTCCGACAAGTCTCTGGTGCGCAGTTTCTCCTATATCGGGGGCAAATGGACTGCGGCGGCCACGGGGGAGACCATCCGCGTCACCGACCCGGCCACCGGGGACATCGTCGGCGACGTTGCCAGCCTGACCGCGCAGGAAAGCCTTGCCGCCGTGGACGCGGCGCAATCGGCATTTCCCGGCTGGTCCGGACTTCTTCCGCAGGACAGGTCCGCCATCCTGCGCCGCTGGTTCGACCTGATCCTGAAGCACAAGGAAGACCTCGCGCGGATCATGGTGCTGGAACAGGGCAAACCCCTGTCAGAGGCACGGGGCGAAATCGACTATGCCGCGTCCTTTGTGGAATTCTACGCCGAAGAGGCCAAACGCCCGAATATCGAAGGGGTCACAAGCCACCTGCCCGACGCCGAAGTCGAGGTTTGGCTGGAGCCGGTGGGCGTCGTGGCCCTGATCACACCCTGGAACTTCCCCGCCGCCATGCTGACCCGCAAGGCCGCTGCCGCCCTGGCCGTCGGATGTACGGTTGTGGCCCACCCTTCCGGTGAAACACCGTTTTCAGCCCTGGCACTGGCCGAGCTGGCGGAAAAGGCCGGGGTTCCGGCAGGCGTCTTCAATGTCGTCACCGGCAAGGCGGCAAAGGTGGTCGAACCCTGGACAAAAGACTCCCGCGTGCGGGCGCTCTCCTTCACCGGCTCGACCGAGATCGGACGGCTTCTATACCGGCAATCCGCCGACACCGTGAAAAAGCTTGTCATGGAACTGGGCGGTCACGCGCCGGTGATCGTGTTCAAAGGTGCCGATCTTGATGTTGCGGTCGCCGAAACGATAAAGGCCAAGTTTGCCACCTCTGGGCAGGATTGCCTGGGCGCCAACCGGATTTTCATCGAACGCGCGATCTATGACGACTTCTGCACGCGTTTCACGGCGGCAACACGCGCGCTCTCGCTCGGCGTCGGCATGGATGATCCCGACATCGGGCCGCTGATGAACGAAAAGGCGGTTCAAAAGCAGGAAGAACATGTCGCGGACGCCCTTGCGAAGGGTGCGAAACTTGCCTGCGGCGGCGCACGCGATCCCCTTGGCCCGCTGTTCTATCAGCCCACCGTCCTGACCGACGTGCCGCGCGATGCGGCCATCATGTCCGAAGAAACCTTCGGTCCGGTAGCGGCCATCGCGCCCTTCGACAGCGAGGATGAGGTCATCGCGCTGGCCAATGACACGGAATACGGGCTGGTCGCCTATCTGCACAGCAATGACCCACGGCGCATCTACCGCGTCTCGCGGGCGCTGCAATTCGGCATGGTGGCGGTGAACCGGACCAAGGTCACCGGCGCGCCGATCCCCTTCGGGGGCACCAAGCAATCCGGCCTTGGCCGCGAAGGGGCGCGACGCGGCATGGAAGAATACACTGAAATCAAATACATATGCCGCGATTGGGCATGAGGAGAAAGAAATGCTGAAAAACGACCACCTCGAACAATGGGACCGTGAGAATTTCTTTCACCCCTCGACCCATCTGGCTGATTTTGCACGGGGCAATGTCCCCCACCGGATCGTGACCGGCGGCCAGGGCTGCCACATCGAGGACCGCGACGGCAACCGCCTGCTGGATGCATTCGCAGGGCTCTACTGCGTCAACGTCGGCTATGGCCGCAGCGACATCGCCGACGCCATCGCAGCACAGGCAAAGGAACTGGCCTATTACCATTCCTATGTCGGTCATGGCACCGAGGCGAGCATCACCCTGGCCAAGATGATCCTCGACCGCGCGCCGGACAACATGTCCAAGGTCTACTTCGGCCTTGGCGGCTCCGACGCCAATGAGACCAACGTCAAGCTGATCTGGTATTACAACAACATCCTGGGTCGCCCCGAGAAGAAAAAGATCATCTCGCGCTGGCGCGGCTATCACGGTTCCGGCCTCGTCACCGGCTCGCTCACCGGGCTTGAGCTGTTCCACAAGAAGTTCGATCTGCCGCTGGCACAGGTGGTTCATACCGAAGCCCCCTATTACTACCGCCGTGAAAACCTTGAACAATCCGAGGCTGAATTCGTCGCCCATTGCGTGGCAGAACTGGAGGCCCTGATTGACCGTGAAGGGGCGGATACAATTGCCGCATTCATCGGTGAACCCGTGCTGGGAACCGGGGGCATCGTGCCGCCGCCCGAAGGCTATTGGGCCGCGATCCAGACGGTTCTGGACAAGCATGACATCCTGCTTGTGGCCGATGAAGTTGTGACAGGTTTCGGACGGCTGGGCACGATGTTCGGCTCGGATCACTACGGCATGAAGCCCGATCTCATCACCATCGCCAAGGGGCTGACCTCGGCCTATGCGCCGCTTTCGGGGTCCATTGTCAGCGACAAGATGTGGAAGGTTCTGGAACAAGGCACGGATGAAAACGGCCCCATCGGCCACGGCTGGACCTATTCGGCCCACCCCATCGGCGCAGCGGCAGGTGTTGCGAACCTCAGGCTTATCGACGAATTGGGCCTGATCAATAATGCCGGTGAAGTGGGCGCCTACCTCAACGACGCAATGGCGGATGCATTCGGCACGCACGCCAATGTCGGCGAGGTGCGCGGCGCGGGCATGCTCTGTGCGCTGGAGTTTGTGAAACAGTGCGACGGCCGGATCTATTTCGACGTCTCCGACAAGGTCGGTCCCTCCATCGCGGCGGCCCTTCTGGCCGAGGGTGTGATTGCCCGCGCCATGCCCCAGGGCGACATCCTCGGTTTTGCACCGCCCTTCTGCCTGACCCGCGAAGAAGCGGACGAGGTGGTCGGCAAGACAGTGAAGGCGGTCAGGGCAGTCCTGGGCTAAGGCTTTCGCAAAGCGGGCGACTGCGGTCGTCATCAAGGGCCTGCTTGATCTGCAGGCCCTTGATACCGGTTCCCCCAGGCTAGGTCGTGTTGACATTCATTGTCGCCCACCCGCGCGAGACGGATTTTGCCGCTGGCGCCCTGATGTGAGCGCAGCAATGTGATCATTGGAAGCGAACATCCGGGATGGCAGAGGCAAAATCCGCCGCGC